>JAGDDC010000063.1 GCA_017958245.1 Lachnospiraceae bacterium | reverse complement strand
CGATACTTCTATTATACCAGAAAAGCCAGTAAAAATGCAGGTTTTAGGCAAAAAAAAGAAGACAAAATCCAAGAAATTCTTTGGACTTTGTCTTCAGTCTGAAAGAAGCGCGTATCGGCGCTTCTTTTTTGTTATGTTTTTTTTGTTATGCTTATGTTTAAGCTTTTTCTTTCTTCTGTCTGATCTGAGCAGAGAGTGTTTTTATCCCCTCCACGGCCAGGAAGACCGCGAGAACTATCATGGCCAGCGAGAAGATGAGCTGGAAGAAGTCTCCGTAGTCCGCCGCGCCACCTGCTATGACAGGCAGCTTCTTGACTACCGTGATCACAAGCGCGGTGAGTGTCATGATGAGCATGAAGCACATGGGGATGAAGAACATCTTGTTGTTTTTCTGTATGTTTCCGAGCCATGCACAGACTGCGAGGAGCGCGATGCCCGCGAGCAGCTGGTTTGCGGAACCAAAGAGGCTCCAGAGCTTGCCGAGGGAGAGCATACCCAGAACAGAACTCGTCGCGACCACGATCAGTGTTCCGGTGAGCGGATGGGCGAAAACCTTCCTGATGCCTTTTGCGTCCCTGTAGGAGCTCTCTCCGTCCTTTAAAAAGAGCTCGGTGCAGAGGTATCTTACAAGTCTTGCACCCGAATCGAGCGTGGTGAGCGCAAAGACGGACACCGCAAGGGTCAGGAGAGCATAGATGGTCTGGTAGGCCGCGGTGTTCTCGGCTCCGAACATGATCGCTATACCCGCTCCGAAAGCGGAGGAGGGTGAACCGAAGCCGCCCGACAGATACCTCTGGTAGACCATGCCGACTGCGATCAGTGAGATGATCGCGAGACCCGACTCGACGAGCATCGAGCCGTAGCCGATGGCTTTGGCGTGCTGTTCGCTGTCAAGCTGCTTGGAAGTGGTGCCTGTAGCTATGAGGCTGTGGAAACCGGAGCAGGCTCCGCATGCGACTGTTATGAAGAGGAATGGGAACAGCGGACCTATGTCCGAATCAAAGCCTGCAAATGCGGGTATTGAAAACTCGGCGTTTGGTGTGCCCGAGACAGTCTGAAAGATGATGCCCGCTATGGCAAGGGCCATCATGGCATAGAGCAGGAAGCTCGAGAGATAGTCACGGGGCTGAAGAAGGATCCACACGGGGACTAAGGATGCTATCACAACGTAGACGGCAACGAACACGATCCAGGCGGTGCGGCTCATGGCAAAGCCCACGTTCAGACCGAGGAAAATGACGCCTGCGACACCCAGAAGTCCGACGATCGTGGCAGGACCGGTCTTTAGGTTGAACCGGTTTGTCGCGAAACCGTATATGACCGCTAGCACGATAAACAGAACTGAGATCATTGCGGTAGTCTGGTTGCTCGTGGGATTCAGGACGAAGCCAAATGAAGGGTCGTCCGCGTCGGTCATGAAGGTACCCGCTATGATGTTTATGAACGAAGAGGAACAGAGCACCAGAACGAGCAGCGCAAAGATGATGAACAGCCTTTTGGCCTTGCGTCCCATGGTCGAGGAGACGATCTCACCGACGCTCTTTCCTTTGTTTCTGATCGAGGCAAAGAGACAGCCGAAATCCTGCAGTCCGCCAAAGAAGATACCGCCTATGACGCACCACAGAAACACCGGAACCCATCCGAAGACGGAGGCCTGTATGGGGCCGTTGATCGGGCCTGCGCCCGCGATGCTCGAAAAATGATGCCCCATCAGGACAGCGGGTTTTGCCGCGACATAGTCGACGCCGTCCTTTTCGGTGACTGCAGGAGTGTCACGTTTCGGGTCTATGCCCCATTTCTTTGCGAGCCATGAGCCGTAGAAGATATAGCCAAGGAAGAGCAAGACTGCCGCGGCCAGGATGATGATCAATGCCATTGAAAACACCTCTCTTTTATGATCTGTTCCCCGCCTCGGGTATGGCACTCTTCACCCTGTCGAGGACGTTTTGTACGGGGTTTTTATATCTCTCGCCGGGACGGTTGAAAAAGGCCTCCCCCGTACTCCGGTCTATCACCGCGAGACACAGTCTGCTGCTGCCCCTGAACATGAGGCTGTAGCTTTTAAATCTCTTTTTCTTCCTTATCTCATTTGCGGGAAGCTCGACACGGTCTGCGATAAGGATCAGAGCAACGTCGCTGCTCCTGTGCCCGGGGAAGGGAGTAAACTCTCCGAGGGCTTTGTCCCAGGCCTTGTCGCAGAGCTGTGAGAGCCTTTCCTTTGAAAGCAAAGGCTCGATCACAAAATAAACGGTCTCATGCGAGAAGACCTCGCCTGTCTTTATGTTCCTGCTCACAAAATACTGCGATCCGTGGGAAGAAAACACGGCCTTCGCCCTAAAGTCAGCGTCGCAGAGCTCCTCGATGTCGTAGTAGTGCGAAAAAGAACTGATGAGCCCCTCGTATATATCTTTCGAATCTATGTCATCCACCTCATTTTCAAAGCGTAAATGATCATCACCTCAAATGATTCTCATTCACATGGGTCACAACACAATTATAGCAAGATTATCCGAAAAGACAACATTGCGCATGGCAAGAGAAAAACTGTATTGAATAAATACCTAAAGTGTTGTATGATCATTTTAGTTGGCAAAATATCTATACATTATATCACTATAAAGTGCCAACTTCGTAGAAATTTTGTATAAGTTGGCACGATATGTCGCAATTTTGAGTATTACTATCACTTTGCCGCTGCCTGATCGGAGGTGTATCAGATATGAATGTTTTAGGAAGGCGAAAAGAACAGGATTTGCTGCAAATATGCCTTGATTCCCATAGACCTGAATTCCTTGCTGTCTATGGAAGGAGAAGGACTGGAAAAACCTATCTTGTGAAGGAAT
This sequence comes from Lachnospiraceae bacterium, assembly GCA_017958245.1. Next base: position 5,650 of record JAGDDC010000063.1, on the reverse strand, counting down.
TCTTCCATAATCAGTTTGCTTTTTACGCGACCGGAGTCGCAAATGCATCGACAAAGGAACAATTAGATGTCTTCGGAGATACTTTGAGGCGATTCGGCAGCAGGGAGAAGGCACGGCCTAAAAACTGGGTCGAGGCATTTTCCCGTATGCGGGACATTTTGGAGACACCCGGTATTAAGCGTGATGCCGTTACCGGTAAACGGGTTGTGTTTCTGGATGAATTGCCCTGGATGGATACGGCACGATCTGATTTGAAGACAGGCCTTGATTATTTCTGGAACAGCTGGGGATCGTCTCAGCCGGATCTGCTGTTGATCGTTTGCGGTTCTGCCTCGTCGTGGATCATTGAAAATGTATTAAATGATAACGGAGGACTCTAGAACAGGGTTACCAGGCAGATGCAGTTAAAGCCGTTTAGATTGCACGAATGCGAAGAATTATGTGCTTTAAACGGACTCAATATGGGCAGAAAGCTGCTGATGGAAAGTTATATGATATTTGGTGGAATCCCTTATTATTTTAACATGCTTGACAGCCGCCTAAGCCTTCCACAGAATATTGACAATCTTTTGATCAATGAAAACGGAGAACTGCATTATGAATACGACAGATTGTTTAAATCATTGTTCAAAAGATCAGAGTTACACCGATCTATTATAGATGTTCTGTCGAAAAGAAGATATGGTTACACCAGATGCGAGATAATAGACGCGTTGGGAATAAAGAGCGGAAATGCTCTGACGACTGCATTGTCCGAACTTGAACAATGTGGGTTTATCAGGAAATACAAGGTTTCAGTTACTTCAAAGCAGGGGTTTGTTTATCAGATAACAGATCCGTTTATACTTTTTCATCATTATTTTTTGCGCAGCATGAAAACCGGTTCATGGATGAAGTACATCAATACGCCCGGATACCATACATGGTGCGGCAATACTTTTGAAATGGTATGTGTTAATCATATCAGACAGATAAAGAGTGCGCTCGGAATATCGGGTGTCGAGACAAACGAATACACATGGCGAAGCAGAAAAGCATCTCCCGGAGTACAGATAGATCTGATCATTGACAGAACAGACGGTGTGATCAACCTCTGTGAGATGAAGTATTCATCCGGTGAGTATATAATTGATTCTGCCTATGAGAGAGAACTCTTGTATAAAGCGGAGGTTTTTCAAAAGGAGACATCAACGGACAAATCAATCCATATTACGCTTGTTACAGTAAATGGTCTGAAGAAAAACGAGTATTCGGGTGTGGTCTTGAATACTATTTCCGCGACGGAGCTTTTTGCGGATCATTGATAATGATTTCGATCAATGCAATACTTAGGAAGGGGAGGGAGCTTCGATGGTCATAAAGCCGGGACTCGATAGGGTTAAAAGACTTCTTGAATGCTTCGGGGAGCCGCAGAAAAGCTTTAAGACAGTGCATGTGACGGGTACGAACGGCAAGGGTTCGACCTGCTCGTACATCGCGTATGCCCTGGCCCATGCGGGATACAGGGTGGGGCTCTTTACCTCCCCCTATATATCAAAGATAAACGAATACATGTCTCTGATCCTTCCGGAAGAGGACGGGGCTGTCAGAACACTGCAGATCTCTGATGAGGAGCTTGGAAGGCTCTTTGAGACTGCTGAGGTGTTCGCGGAGGATATGGAGGACAAGCCCTCGGAGTTTGAGACCGCATTTGCGGCGGCATGTGAATTTTTCAAGGACCACGGGTGCGAGATCGTCGTGGTCGAGGTCGGCATGGGAGGGAGAGATGATGCGACCAACGTGATCGATCCGCCTCTCACCGCAGTGTTCACGAACATAGGCATCGATCATGTGCGCTATCTCGGAACGACCATAGAGGAGATCACCCGCAACAAGGCGGGCATCATAAAGCAGGGGTCGGATGTGGTGTGCTATATGATGTGCTCTCAGGCGAAGGATGATACGGATGAAGCAAGCACCGCAGGGGACACTCAAGGAAACCGGGCCATAGAGATACTTAGGGGTGTGGCAAAGGATAAGGGCTGCGGGTTTCGTGTCGCGAAAGAGTCTGTGAGAGAGTATGAGGGTATGGAGGATGCGGATATCCTCATGCCCGGCCTGTTTCAGGAGAAAAACGCCGCAGTTTCGCTCGAAACTGTGTACTTGCTGGCTTCAAAGGGATATAATGTAAACAAGAAAGATCTCGCATGGGCTCTCGCAAATGTCGCCCTTCCCGCGAGGTTTGAGATACTATCCGAAAACCCGCTCGTGATAGCGGACGGAGGCCACAATCCGCAGTGCATAGGAGCACTCACGGAATCGCTCTCCTCGAGAGGCCTTGAAGGGGCGGTCATCTTCGTCACAGCCTTCATGGCGGACAAGGATGTGGAGCAAAGTCTCGGGCTTATAAAACCATTTGCAAGGGAGATGTTCTGCACCGCACCGGACAGCGAGAGAGCCATGTCGCCCGAAGAGCTTTGCAGGCTTGCAGGCGGGCTTGGGATAAAAGCCCGCGCGTGTGAGAGCGTGCGAGAGGGCGTGAGAGAAGCGCTCTCGCTGCTGCGGGAAGAAACGAACAAGTGCGCAGTCTGCATCTGCGGCTCTTTCTATATGATGGATGAGGCAAGGGCCGCAGCGAAAGAGACACTTAAAAAGAGTTGACAGAATCACAATCGTTTAATATAATCAGTTTAGTATGCTAACAAATTAGCAATCTACCACATTAACGTGTTAAAGCAAACACGATGACGGAGGATGACATTTGAAAGAGAATCTACTGCATACGCCTGACGGCGTTCGCGATATCTACGGCAAGGAGTGCACGAAAAAGCTCGGGATGGAGGAAAGGCTCCACCGGATCTTTGGAACGTACGGGTTTGATGATATCCAGACTCCCACGTTTGAGTTCATGGATGTGTTCAGCGAGGAGAGAGGCACGGTCTCGACAAAGAATATGTACAAATTCTTTGACAGAGACGGCAACATACTCGTCCTGCGGCCTGATATGACTCCCCAGATCGCCAGGTGCGTGGCGGGGTATTTCAGAGATCTTGATCAGCCTTTGAGGCTCTGTTACAGCGGCAACACCTTTGTCAACATGACTGATTATCAGGGAAAGTTAAGAGAGTGCACTCAGATAGGTGCCGAACTTGTCGGCGACGATTCGATCCAGGCCGATGCCGAGATGCTCGCGCTGACTGTTTCTGCTCTGCTTGAGGCAGGTTTTGATGAGTTTCAGGTAGACGTGGGCCACACGGGGTTCTTCAGAGCGATCGTGACAGAGGCAGGTTTTGACGCCGACGACATCATGACTCTCAGATCCCTTATAGACAACAAGAACGCCTTCGGGATCGAGTCCTTCCTGCGCGGTATCAACGCGGACGAGAAGCTCGTGAAGCTCTTCGGAAGCCTTCCCTCGATGTTTGGCGGCAGGGAAAAGCTCGAAGAGATCAGGACACTTACCTCAAACAGTGAAGCGATCGCTGCGATCGACCGCATCGAGAAGATCTTCGACCTGATGAAAGCCTACGGCTTCGAAAGATACATCAGCTTCGATCTCGGAACTCTGAGCCAGTATGATTATTACACGGGCATCATCTTCCATGCCTACACCTACGGCACAGGTGAACCCGTGATCTCGGGAGGCAGATACGATTCCCTCATCGGGCAGTTCGGAGTCGACACACCCGCTATAGGCATGGCCATATATGTAGACAGCCTGATGGCAGCACTCAGCAGACAGAAGCGCGGTCTCTGCCCCGAAGCCTGCAAGACGCTCCTCCTGTACAGGGAGAAGGATGACATGAAGGCGCTCGCATACGCAAAGAAGCTCAGGGACGAGGGCGGACAGGTCGCGACCATGTGCGTGCCCGACTCAGAGAGCATGGAAGAGGCCGAACAGAGGATAGACAGGGCAGGCTTCTCCGGGATCGTAAGATTTAGGTAACGCTGTTTAAACAGTGTCTCATTTGAATACACAGAAAGAAAAAGGTACCGGATATGAGATATATCACTATAGCACTGGCCAAAGGGCGGCTCGCAGGCCAGACGATGAAGATCTTCCGCGAGATCGGGATCACCTGCGAGGAGATGGAGGATAAGGAGTCGAGAAAGCTCATCTTCGCAAATGAAGAACTCGGGCTTAAATTCTTCCTCGCGAAGGCAAATGATGTACCCACCTATGTAGAATACGGTGCCGCGGACATCGGCATCGTCGGCAAGGACACGATACTCGAGGAGGGAAGGAAACTCTACGAGGTGCTCGACCTCGGCCTCGGAAAGTGCAGGATGTGCGTCGCGGGACCCAAGGAGGCAAAGGAAAGCCTTGCGGGAGGCGAGATCATCAGAGTCGGAACAAAATATCCCGCAATAGCAAAAGAGTATTTCAACAACGTGAAGCACCGCACGGTGGAGATCATCAAGCTCAACGGTTCGATAGAGCTCGCGCCGATAGTGGGACTCGCAGAAGTCATAGTCGACATAGTCGAGACCGGCTCCACACTGAGGGAGAACGGGCTCTGCGTGCTCGAGGAGGTATGCGATCTCTCTGCAAGGATGGTCGTAAACCAGGTCAGCATGAAGATGGAGAGCGAGAGGATAGGAGACCTGATCTCGAGACTCCGTGAAGCCATAAGCCGCAGGGAGAACACGGGATCACAGGGATGAAGCCTGATCCGGAGAACGAACTCAAAAAAAAAACGGAAAACAGAGGTAGTCATGAGAAGATATGAGTTAAGCGAAAAGGTAAAGAAGGATATCCTGACGGGACTCATGAACAGGAACCCTTCACAGTACGGAGAGTACGAGGCGACAGTCGATTCGATCCTTGCCGATGTCAGGGAGAGGGGCGACAAGGCCCTGTTTGAGTACACCGAGAAGTTTGACAAGGTAAAGATCGACGGGAAGAACATCCTCGTGACGGAAGAGGAATTCGAGGAGGCCTACAGAGAGGTCGACAGTGAGCTCGTCGAGGTCATTCGCAGGGCGAAGGCAAACATCGAGAGCTTCCACAGGAAACAGCTCCGCAACACATTTGTCGATATGGACAGAGAGGGGATCATGCTCGGACAGCGCATCATCCCCATGGCGCGCGCAGGCGTGTACGTGCCGGGCGGGAAGGCAGCTTACCCCTCGTCGGTGCTCATGAACGTCATCCCCGCAAAGACGGCGGGAGTCGGCGAGATCGTGATGACAACGCCTCCTGCAAAGGACGGCAGGGTCTATGCCCAGACTCTCGTCGCCGCGCGTGAGGCAGGTGCCGACAAGGTTTTCAAGATCGGCGGGGCACAGGCCATAGCCGCTCTGGCCTTCGGGACCGAGAGCGTGCCGAGAGTCGACAAGATCGTGGGACCGGGAAACATCTTCGTGGCGCTCGCCAAGAAAAGAGTCTACGGCCACGTGAGCATCGATTCGATCGCGGGACCGAGCGAGATACTTGTTGTCGCGGATGAGACGGCGAACCCGAGGTTCGTGGCTGCGGACCTGATCTCCCAGGCAGAGCACGATGAGCTCGCGTGCGCGACGCTGATCACGACATCCGCAGAGCTTGCGGATGCAGTCGAGAAGGAGATAGCAGGCTTCCTAAAGACGCTCTCACGCAGGGAGATCATAGAGAAGTCGCTTGAAAACTACGGCTTCATCCTGATCGCAAAGGATATCAGAGAGGCCTGTG
>JAGDDC010000062.1 GCA_017958245.1 Lachnospiraceae bacterium | reverse complement strand
TGTCCAGTCGGCGTTTTCCCCGACATATTTGTTCTGTGCCATGCGGTCACAAAACCATAGTCATCAACAATACCCCCAGTCGATAATACAGTGTCAACAAAGTCTATTGCGTTATCAAGTTTATCGCCATCAACACGCATAGACATATTGTTACGGATAGTGGCAAGTCTCTTATGCTTTTCTTCTTCGGTCAACTGTATAGAATACTGCTTCCCTCCCTTGCTCTCCACACCACTAAGGTCTTCTCCTGCTTCCTTTGCGTTTTCGAGAGCGTTGTTCGTCCTCGTCGCCTTCTCCATCATGTCAGCCCAGAGCTTTTCAACCTTTGCGTAGGCTTCGTCCATCTGGCGAAGAGCTTTAGCGTCAGCGGAAGCAGTATCCTTGTACTGCGACAGGACATTCTTTATCCATGCCCTTACGGCCTTGATATAGTCCTTTATCTTGTTTATGAAGGTCTGCTTCTGATTCTGGGACAGTTTAGAGAGAAAGGAGGATATTGTGCCTTCCGTAGCAATGGACTGTTCGCCCTTTTGCATCTCAAGCTGAAATTTGTATGCATCTCTGCATGACCGGTACGTTTTCCCGGGGAAACGCGATAAAAAATCCCCGAAACCATGATGACAACAGGTTTCGGGGATGTGTATTCTTATTTGAGCTCAGTATTTCGAGTCGTACATCTCATTTGTCAGATTGTAGAGTTTTATGTAGAAAGCCTTCGTCGTGGTCCCGGTGACCTTGAGCCCGTAGTCCTTCTGAAAAGCCTTCACCGCCGCCGCGGTTGCCTTCCCGTAGACTCCGTCCGCGCCACCGCAGCTGTAGCCCAATGCTGCGAGCCTGCGCTGAACGTTCTTTACTCTGACGCCCTTCATCAGTTTGTCCTTCACACGGTAGATCTTGAACGGGCTGCCGTTGTTGTAAGAGAGCATCTCAAGCCCCGTATACTGAAAATGCATCGTATCGGTGCAGATCGAATAGTTCCCTCCCCAGTACCAGCCGTGGTCTTCAAAGATCTTCATGACGCTGTCCGTGATATAGTAAGGGTTCTTCTTGTCGCGCAGGTCGTTGTTCTTTCCTACATAATAATCGTTCTGATAATAGTTGATATCTATGGCCGCCCCGTAAGCGTGGGCGCTCATGCATGTGACGTTCTCAAGGAAGGGCCCAGAGACCTCGCCGTTTGTGTTCCACCTGAAGCAGATCAGCGTCTCGACGGGGAACTTCTCCGGAAGCTCAAAGATCTCATCGAAGATCTCCTTTATCTCTGACGCGAGCTTTGCGTTCACCGTGAGGCTTGCCTTGTCCTTGTACTTTTCCTTCCCCGAGAGCCTCCACACATTGACTGAGATCGTCTTCATGTTCGACAGGGCAGCCGTCTTGTTCTCATACCCCTTGGGCTTGCTGTCCGTGGTCCAGTAGGTCGTGTCTGTCCCAAAGAGGTATTGATAGCGCTCGTCGGATGACATATCTGCTGTTTTCTTTTTCGCCTCCGCCCCCGTCGTACTGCCGAGCGCGATGAACAGTGCAAGCAAGACGACACATACAGTTACCTTTTTCATATACTTACCCTTCTTCCGTCACTTCAAAAGAGCTTCCCATGTGTCACTTTCTCTCCCCGCATGTAGCCCTGCCCGCAACACATGCCCTACAGGCTCTGCTTCTTTGCGAGCGCTCTGTTCTTGTATGCGGGGTCATCCGTCACCTCTTTTATGACCTTTATCTCGGGCGGAACGTCCACTTCAAGCTCCTTCGGAGCATACACGAACAATATCGCCTTCTCATCCGAGAACGGGTAGATGTCGGTCTCGAGCCTGTGATCCCCGTATATAAACCTGTATTTCTGCTTGCTCACGGGCAGAAGCTCTGCATCCCTGCCTCCGAGGAGAGACTCGTATTCGCGCTTCGAGATGGGGCGCTCCGTCACCCATTTGCTGCCATCATCCGCAGTGCGCTTCTCTGTGTAGAAATACAGCTTTCCGTTGCCACCCTCCTGCTTCCTGACCCTTCTCTCGACGTTGCTCTCGGTGCCGAGAAGGTAAGTCTGCGTCATGGCGATGACCGTAGCCTTGTAAGTGCCTGTGAGCACGTCCGGATCGGGCTTCTCGATCAGGAACTTGTGCTTTTGCATATCCGGCGCGCTCTGTCCGATGATCCTGTAGATCTGGGCCATGGCGCGGTTTATCTTGTCCTCATAGTCTATCGAGTTGTCGATCACGTAGAGATTGGGGTGTGAAGACCAGGCCTCGAGCGTCCTGTCGTCCATCCGTCTCGCCTCCTCGACGGACTCGTATCTCGCGGCGTTGCCGTAGTTGTAGGCAAACTCCGCTCCCTTCGCGCAGGTCACGAGATGTATGACTGCGTCGTACCCTGCGAGTATGTCTTCCGGTTTCTTCCCAAATGAAGCCACCGTCTTGTCAAAGTCCTCCTGCGAGATGTAAGCCCTGTCGTCAAAGATAGCGCGGTCGTAGATGATGAGGATCTTGTCCTGGGGCACCGTAGCAGCCCCCTTGAGCGCGAGCTCCTCCTTGTGGAGCTGATCGCCTATGACAAAATATTGGAATTCCTCCATGGTCATGCAATCCGGGAAGGGTCCCAGTCCAAACCCCGATATCAGCTCGGTCGCGGTCTCCGGTATGGTTATGACTTTCCATCCGTCCTCTTTTTTAAGCTCCTTGAGTATACGGGATATGAGCGTCGTCTTTCCCGCCGCAGGTCCTCCCGTGAGAACTATCCTTGTGATCTTCTTTTCCATAAAACACCTCTTTGTCAAGCGCCCGCAGACTCCTGCGGCCGTATCATATGGTTATCGTAAGGTTGTTGAGTCCCAGAGTATTGACGTATTTCACGTCATTTGCCATGTAGAACATGAGCTTGATCCCAAAATGCGACGTGTCGCGCTCCGTCCCGTACTTCCTCATGTATCTCACGGGATCGAAGAGCCTGCAGTCATCCCGGATACCGATGGTCCATTTGTCGGGCTTGAGTGAGACTCTCACGTCGATGTGGTGGGGCCGCCCGTCCTCAAAGCCGTGCTGGACTATGTTGTTCGCGATCTCCTCTATGCACAGGGACACGATCATGCTCCGCCTCTCGTCCTTTGTGCGCTCCCTGCAGAAGTTCGATGCGATCGTAGCGCTCTTGCACACCTCCTCGACCGTGCTCACCGAGAACTGGAGCGCGTCCTCTTCGGCAACTCCGAAGTTCGCCGGCAGGAAGGCGAAGGCCGAGGCCTGCATGGTGATCTTTCCGTTGATCTTCCAAATGATGATCGAGATCGACAGGAACGTGAGCACCTCGCCGACCAGGAACGAGAAGAACACTGCCCTCTCAGAGACCGCAGCGTTGAAGATGAAAGCTGCGATGCTCACGAACACGAGGTTCTGAAGGAGTGCTATGAGGTTCGTAAACCACGTCCTGTGCACGCCCTGATAATAGTTCTTGAGCGCAGAGTTCAGGGCCGCGGGTATGAAACAGAGTGAGAAAAGCCTCAGAGCGTAGGACGAAAGATCCAGCGGGACATCCTCTCCGCTCATGAATATGTGAACTATGAAGGGGGCGAAAGCGAAGAACACCGCTGTCACGACCACGTTCATGATGATAGCGTACTTGAACACCACCTTCACAATGTCCTCAAGCGACCTCCTGTCCTCCTCGACATAGAAGATCCCGGAGAGCGTGAGTGCCACGGAGCCGATACCGTTGCCCGTCGAGAAACAGAAGTTTCCGATCGTCGTGAGTATCGAGTAGACCGCGACGCCGTCGCTGTTGCCCGATGAGATGAGGATGTTGTTCAGCGTGTATATCTGAAGCACGTAGCAGATCTGGTTCACCGCCGTGGGGATGCCGTTCTTGAGCACCTCCAGTGCGTCCCCGAGCTTGAGGCCCTTGGGCCTGAACTTGTATATGCACTTCTTTGAGAAGAAATAGATCAGTGCAAGGACTATCGCGGCATAGTAGCTGATCGCGCTCGCCATGCCCATGCCGAATATCCCGCCTTCAAAGATCCAGACGTTGACAAAATCGAGTATTATGTCGACCACGGTCATGATTGAGACCGAGAGCACCAGCCTCATCCTGTTGTTTGAAAGCTGTAGGTAGGGCACGAAGATCTGCGCCGCGATGAAGGCAGGAGTTCCAAGCAAAAAGCCCTGCAGATACTTCTTGGTCATGTCAAAGACTACCGTTCCCTCGCTCGCTCCGAGCAGGCGGCATATCTGGTTTGGCATGATGATGACGAGCAGCATCGCAACAACGGAGAGCACGGCCGCGAAAATGATCGATACGGAAAATGTCTTGTTCACGCCGTCCTTGTTGCCCTCGGCCATCATCCTGCTGCACACGACCTGTATGCCCATCGAAAGGATCGCACCAAACGCCGCAAAGAGGAGCAGGAAGGGACTTGCCAGTCCATAGGCCGCCATCGCGTCGACGCCGAGGAACTGACCTATCATGATGCTGTCTATGAGCATGCAGACCGTGATCGCCACAGATGACATGATCTGAGCCATCAGCATGTTTTTAAAGAGTCTCCTAACCATCCGTAAATCCTCGCTAAACAGTCTATCTCTTGTTCGATCTTCTCCAGATCTTTTGTTCGCAAGCCGCCTCGATCAGTTTGTCCCTGAAATCGGGGTGTGCGATCGACACGATCATCTCAGCCCTCTCCCAGGTCGTCCGCCCCGCGAGGTTTACGACTCCGTATTCCGTCGCGATGAAATGCGCCTGGCTTCTGGGATCGGTGATGATATCACCGCCAAAATGCGGCAGTATGCGCGACTTCAGTTCACCGTCCTTGTCCCTGAAGGATGAGGTCATGCAAATGAACGCCTTGCCGCCTCTGGCCATAGCCGCTCCGGTGACGTAGTCGAGCTGTCCGCCCGTTCCGCTTATATGGCGCAGCCCCGCGCTCTCCGCGCAGACCTGGCCGTAGAGATCCACAGCGATACAGTTGTTGATCGAGATCATGTTGTCTATCTGGGCTATGGTCTCGGACGCGTTGACGTACTCAAGCGGCGCCACCGCGATGCCCGGGTTCTCATCGACCCAGTCGTAGAGCTCCTGAGAGCCTATGATCATCCCGCACATACCCTTGTTCTTGTGCAGGCTCTTCTTCCTGTTCGTGAGCTTTCCCGCCCTGTACAGATCGAGGTAGGCGTCGGAGCACAGCTCGGTGTGCATGCCGAGGTCCTCAAGGTCCGATCTTGCAAGAAGCTTGCCAAGGATGTTCGGCATACCGCCTATGCCTATCTGGAGCGTCGCTCCCTGCGGTATGTAGGGCAATATGCCCTCCGCTATCTTTTCGTCCTCAGGCGTGGGGTCCATCTTCGGGTACTGGGCGAGCGGTCCGTGCTCTCCCTCCACTATATAGTCCACCTCTGATATATGTATGCACTCGTCAAATCCCCCGTACACCTTCGGGAGATTCTCATTTATCTCAAGTATCACGAGGTCCGCCTTGTCGAGCGTCCCCTTTGCGACTCCGGTCGCGCACGAGAAGTTAAAATACCCGTGCTTGTCCATCGGAGTCACACACATCATGGCGACATTTACCGTCAGGAAATGCCTGTAATACGGCACAACGTTGCGGAAGATCATGGGGATGTAGTTGCACAGCCCCCTGTCGCAGAGCTTCCTCTCATAGGAAGAGCAATGCCAGCTGTTGTAGGTCACATGCTTCCTCTCCGGGTCCCTCTCCACGATCTGCACCGGCCCAAAGATCAGACTTCCCCTGACCTTTACGTCATGCAGCTCCTCAACCCTCTCCGCGAGCGCAGCGTCGATGAGCGTCGGAAACCCGAGGTTTGAACTGTAATCGATCCAGTCCCCGTCCTTGACAAATGAAGCTGCTTTCTCCGCAGAAATGAGTTTTCTCCTGTATTCATCCGCAAACCCTGCCATATCGACCTCCCGCGCATAATAACCCTCCAAACTAAGATTATAGCACAAGTGAATGCATATTAAAAGCACCGACCTGTGTATGTATGATAATACTCACTAGATGCTCCGCTACTAGGGCTCTCGCTTCGCCTCATAACGGCGACTCCGCGCGTCTCCGCGGCTCAAACCGTGCCTTGCGGTGCGTGCTCGTCTTGCCTATTCGGCTCGCGACAGTCCAAGTGCTGCGCATAATCGCTCGTATTATCGCGCATGCGCCGGAGAACGCGAAGCCTGCAACTCCGAAAGTATCGTTGGATGGAGTGTTCTTCGCATGTTCAGAAGACAATATATATAGAGATTATTCAGTCTTCTTTGTTTCTGAATGATGAAATTCGCGCGCTACATTTTATATTTGTGATATTTCTGCCATAAGAATTTAAGAAAATTGAAATTTTTAGTTGCCAATTTCAACAAAGTTGTTTATAATATTCTTTGAATTATGGACTTTTGTCCAAATTTACAATACAAAAGAAATGCGAGGTGAACAATATGGCAATGGACGCAATCAGTTCCGTGAAGCAAGCTGAAGCCGATGCTGCGGCCGGCATAAAGAACGCCGGCATAAAGCGTGAAGAGATGCTTGAGAAGGCCACGCAGGACGTTGCGAACATGAAGCGCGACGTCTTAAGCAAGGCGGATGCCACTGCAAAACAGTCTCTCGAAGCAGCTGAACGCGACGCCGCAAAACTGGTAGCCGATGCGGAAGCGGAGGCTGACAGGGAGATCGCAGACATGAAGGCAAAGGCGGACTCAAAACGAAAAGAGGCAGAGAAGCTGATTGCCGCCAAACTCATAAGCGTATAAAAGGAGGTGTTTCTGAATGGCAGTTTTGCCAATGAAGCGCATAGAGATCATCGCGCTTAGACGTGACCGAAAGGCCATTTTGGAAGAACTGCAGCGCAAAGGTGTACTTGAGATAACTGATGTTAACTCTGAAGAGAACGATTTTTTCAAGCGTGAAGATATCACCGTAGCGGCGGACGCATTTGCAAGGAACATCTCACAGGCAAAGAACGCAATAGAGATCCTCGACAAATACGCGCCGGAGAAGACTTCCCTCTTCGCCTCCCTGAACGGAAGGCAGGAGAAGACGGCGGCCGATTACGAGGAGTTCGACAGGAAGCGCGACGTGGCTGAAAAGTACGTGGCAAAGATCAACAACCTGTCGAAAGTGATATCGGAGAGCAAGGCGGAGACCTTGAAGTACCAGACCCAGATAGAGGCCCTGAGCCCCTGGGCGGGGCTGGACGTTCCGCTTGGGTTCTCGGGAACGAGGAAGACGGCGGTCTTCATCGGAACACTCCCGGGAGTCTGGAACGCGGATCAGATAACCGAGGCTCTCGCCGCAGTGACCCCTGTTGACGCTGATGTTATCAGTGTTGTGAAGGACGTCACCTGCGTCTACATCATGACGACGATCGAGAAACAGGAGGAGGCCTACGAGACCTTGAGAGCTCTGGGCTTCGCGAGACCCGCCATACCGGGCACCCTTGTTCCGAAGGATCAGCAAAAGGCGTACGAAGAGAAGCTCGAGAAGCTTGCAAAGGACGCCGAGAAGGCTGCCGAGGACATAAAGGGGCTGGCGGACAAGCGGGAAACCGTCAAGTTCTACCTCGATTACGAGACGATGAGGCGCGACAAATACGACGTCATCAACAGGCTGCTGTCATCGGATCACGCGTTCGTGCTCGAGGGCTATGCCGCCGAGAGGGATGTGGAAGCGCTCAAGAGCGCACTTGAATCCAAGTACGACCTCTCCTTCGAGGCACAGACACCCGCGGAGGACGAGAACGTTCCGATCCTATTGAAGAACAACGGCTTCACCGCTCCTCTCGAGAGCATCACGGAGAGTTACAGCATGCCAGGCAAGGGCGAGCTCGACCCGACATTTGCCGTGTCGCTGTTCTACTACATACTCTTCGGACTCATGTTCTCAGACGCGGGCTACGGCCTGATACTGGTGGTAGCAACATCAATAGCGCTGCTCAAGTTTAAGAACATGGAGAGATCCATGAAGATGTTCTGCAGGATGTTCCTGTTCTGCGGATTGTCCACAACCTTCTGGGGCATCATCTTCGGCAGTTATTTCGGAGATGTGTTCGCAAGTGTCGCGACGAACTTCTTCGGCTCCGACTTCAACATCGGACCGGTGTGGTTCAACCCGAGCGATAACCCCATGCAGATGCTCGTGTTCTGTATGATCATCGGACTTGTCCACCTGATCGCGGGACTCATCATGAAGTTCATCGTCTGCATGAAGAACCACAAGGTCATCGATGCGTTGTGTGACGGACTTCTCTGGGTTATGCTTCTGATCGGACTGGTGCTCTTTGCAATGTCTTCCGAGATGTTCATGGGGATTATCCAGATCGATTACGTGCTGACAGGGACGCCGGCCGAGATCGGCAAATGGCTGACCATCGTTTCGGCGGGACTCGTGGTGATCACGGGCGTCAGAAAGAGCAAGAACCCCGGAGTCGGGATCGCGCTCGGAGCTTACGATCTCTACGGAGTGACGAGTTACCTGAGCGATATGCTTTCATATTCAAGACTTCTTGCCTTAGGTCTTGCGACCGGCATCATCGGTACGGTCATCAACCAGATGGCAGGCATGGCGGGAAGCGGATTCGTGAAAGTCATAATCTATGTAGTCATATTTATAATCGGGCATTTGCTCAACTTCCTCATCAACATCCTCGGCGCGTACGTTCACACGAACCGTCTCCAGTATGTTGAGTTCTTCGGAAAGTTCTACGAGGGCGGAGGACGCGCATTCAGTCCGTTTGCAGTTAAAACCAAATATTATAAGATAAAGGAGAATTAAATCATGACATTTGCAGATTTCTTTGGAAATGGAGAATTTTTGGCGATTTTAGGAGCAGTACTTGCAGCTTTCATGGGCGGCATCGGTTCAGCAAAGGGCGTCGGAATGGGCGGCCAGGCAGCAGCAGGCGTCCTCACTGAGGATCCCTCACTCTTCTCGAAGGTTCTTATCCTTCAGCTCCTCCCCGGTACACAGGGTATTTACGGACTTCTTATCGCATTCATCACACTCGCTCAGATCGGCGTACTCGGCGGCGCTCCCGTTGATTCGTTCGCAAAGGGTCTGTGCTACCTCGCAGCTTGCCTTCCCATGGCAGTCGTAGGACTTGTTTCCGCACTCCATCAGGCAAAGACCTCGGTTGCGGCTATCGCGCTCGTTGCAAAGAAGCCCGATCAGTTCGGTAAGGCAATGATCCTCCCCGCAATGGTTGAGACCTACGCGATCCTCGCACTCCTCATCTCCATCCTTGCTATCACAGGTATCAACGCAGCATTCTAAGTTTAAGAAAGGATACGTTCAAATGACCGGACTTGAAAAAATAATAGAACATATCAGACAGGACTCTGATGTGGCGGCCGGCAAGATCATAAGTGATACCCAGGCGGAGATCGACGAGACACTCGCGAAGGCGAGGAAAGAGTGCGACGAGCTTTCAAAGAAGCTCTCGGACAAGACGCAGGCGGAACTGGCGCTCGCAAAGAGCAGAGGAGAATCCGCTGCGGCTCTCGCGAAGAGAAAGAAGCTCCTCGCCGCGAGACAGGAGATCATCACTGAGACACTTGAGAGTGCCCGCAAGTCACTGCTTGAGTTACCTGACGGCGAGTACTTCGATATGCTCACAAAGATGCTTGACAAGTACGCGCTCAAAGAGCCGGGAAACATAGTCCTCACAAAGAAGGATAAGGACAGGATATCTTCCGGGTTCAAGGCCGCTCTCGAGAGCAAGAAGCTCACGCTGTCGGACAAGGATGCGAAGATCGACGGCGGATTCCTCTTGGAGTACGGCGATATCGAGGAAAACTGTTCTTTCGAGGCGTTGTTTGAGGCCGAGAAAGAGGAACTGCAAGACACTATAAAGGACCTGTTGTTTGAATAAGAAGGGAGAAGGCCATGGGTGACAATCAATACATATATGCTGTGGCGCGTATCCGTACAAAGGAGCTCACTCTTTTCAGCAAGCAGGTCATCGATCAGCTCATGGCGTGCAAGACCTACAACGACGTCTTGCGACTCCTCACGGACAAGGGCTGGGACTGCGAAGGCAAGTCCCCCGAGGAATTCCTTGCCGCGGAGCGCGAGAAGACCTGGGATCTCATGCGCGAGCTGGTAGACGACATGTCGGTGTTCAATGTGTTCCTCTATGCAAATGATTTTCACAATCTCAAGGCTGCGATCAAGCAGGTGTGTGTAGTCGACGACGTTCCGAACGTTTTCATGAGGAACGCTACAGTCGGCGAAGACCTGTGCATGAAAGCTGTCAAAGAGAAGGATTTTTCCATACTCCCGGAGAACATGCGGGAGGCTGCCGCAGAGGCTTATGAGGTTCAGCTCAAGGAGCGCGGCAGTCAGATGTGTGACGTGATCGTCGACAGGGCGGCTCTCGAAGCCATATACAAGGCCGGAAAAGAGTCGAAGAACCCTCTTTTCGAGGGCTACGCTGAGTTAAAATGCGTGGCTGCCGACATAAACACAGCCATCAGAGGCTGCAAGGCGGGCAAGTCACTCGAGTTTTTCAAACGCGCATTTGCGCCGTGCGACACACTCGATCTGAAGGCCCTCACCGACGCGGCACTCTCGGGGATCGACGCGGTCTACGACTATCTGCAGACAACGCAGTACGCGGACGCGGTCCCTGCTATCAAAGAGTCGCTGTCATCATTTGAGAAATGGTGCGACGACAGGATGATGGCACACATCAGGCCGGAGAAATACAATCCTTTCACGATAGCTCCGCTTGCGGCTTATATACTCGCACGTGAGAATGAGATCAAATCAGTGCGGATCATCCTCTCAGGGAAGCTGAACGACCTCCCCGAGGACACGATCCGGGAAAGGTTGAGGGAGATGTATGTATAAGATAGCAGTACTAGGTGACCGCGACAGTATATACGGTTTCGCTGCAGTCGGTCTGGATACATTTCCTGTGACCGACCGTGATGAGGCGGCAACGACACTCAAACGACTTGCTGAAGGAGACTACGCAGTCATATATATCACAGAAGCGATGCAGGCAGAGTTATCTCACGAACTGGTCAGGTACAAGGATCAGCTCCTTCCGGCGATCATCCCGATTCCGGGCGTGTCCGGCAACACGGGCGCAGGGATCGCGGGAGTCAGGAAGCTTGTAGAGCAGGCAGTCGGTTCTGACATCATATTCAATAATTGAGAAGAGAGGACTTACAATGAGTATAGGGACTATAAAAAAGGTTGCCGGTCCGCTTGTTATCGCTGAGGGCATGCGCGATGCCAACATGTTCGACGTTTGCCGCGTCAGCGACCAGCGTCTGATCGGAGAGATCATCGAGATCCACGGAGACCAGGCGTCCGTTCAGGTCTACGAGGAGACCTCGGGACTTGGCCCGGGCGCGCCTGTCGAATCGACGGGAGCTCCACTTAGCGTAGAACTCGGACCCGGACTTATCGGAAGTATTTACGACGGAATTCAAAGACCACTGGTGAGGATCATGGAGCAGACGGGCAACAACCTGACCAGAGGTATCGAGGTGCCGTCGCTCGAGAGAGACAAGGTATGGCACTTCAGCCCCACGGCG
>JAGDDC010000061.1 GCA_017958245.1 Lachnospiraceae bacterium | reverse complement strand
CTTCAGGCATCTCATAAGAGACAGATCGCTGCCCTTAAAGACCATAGTATCTTACACGACCCGCCCTATCCGCGTCGGCGAACGCGACGGCAGAGAGTATCATTTTGTGAGTGTCCCGGAGTTTGAGAAGCTGCTTTCGGAGGGAAAGATCATAGAGCACAGGGTCTATCACACGGTGCTCGGCGACTGGTTTTATTTCACGGTCGACGACGGACAGATAAAGGAGGACGGCGGCAACTACCTGCTGATCATGACGCTGTTCGGTTACGAGAGCATCAGGGAGCACTACGGCAGCGACCGTGTTGTTCCGATATATATAGAGGCGGACGATCACGACAGGCTGATGCGCTACATCAACAGGGAGCGCAAGCAGGAAACGCCGCACTATGACGAGGTCTGCAGGCGGTATCTCGCCGACGAGGCGGACTATCCCGAGGAGGATATAAAAAGACTCGGCATCGAGAGGCGCTTTGTGAACGACGACCTGAACAAATGCGTGGAGAGCATCAAGGAGTACATAAAGAGCGAGACAAGGTAGGCACACGGGACCTGGGAGGCGCCGATGGATATCAAGATCAATCAGATAAACCAGACAAATGAAGTAGCGCCGAAGGCGCCTGTCACCCAGCCCGAGGGGTCTTTTAAGTTCACGCTCGTGAGCTCGATAGAGGAGACTGCGCTGCAGGAGAAGCTCGCAGCTCTCATGAACGAGATCACCGAACAGGGCGAGAAGCTAAAGAAGCGGCGTGATGTCAGGGACATGAAACATTACCGCGAACTCATCAAGGGCTTCTTAAACGAGGTCGTGAACCGCTCGCACAAGTTCAGCCGCGAGAACTTCCTCGACAAGAGAGGCCGCCACAGGGTCTACGGCATGATCAGGCTGGTCGACGAGAAGCTCGACCTCATCGCGTCGGAGCTCATAAAGGACGAGAAGGACGTGCTGCTGATCTTAAACAACATAGACGAGATACGCGGTCTGTTGCTCGATATCCTGACCTGAGAAGGGAAAGCCGGGGAAAGAAAGCCAAGGAGCATTGCATGAAGAGATTTGGGGACATAATAGGACATGAAAAGATCATCGACTATTTCCGCAACGCAGTAAAGAGCGGGCAGATAGGTCACGCCTATATCCTCGAGGGAGAGAAGGGGAGCGGAAAGAAGACTCTGGCGGACGCATTTGCGCAGGCGCTCCTTTGTGAGACGAAGACCGAGGACGGCTGCGGGACCTGTGTCTCCTGTATGCAGGTGCAGTCGGGCAACCACCCGGACGTGATCCATGTGAGGCCCGCAAAGACCAGGTATTCGGTCGAAGAGATCCGCACGCTCAACGGAGATATCTATATAAAGCCCTACTCGTCGGCCTACAAGATATATGTGATCGAAGATGCGGGCACCATGAACGACGCAGCGCAGAACGCCTTTTTGAAGACGATAGAGGAGCCGCCCGAATACGCGGTCCTGCTCCTTCTCGCGGAGAACAAGGGGACCTTCCTTCAGACGATCCTCTCGAGGTGTGTGAAGCTGTCGCTCAAGCCCGTGCCCAAGGAGGAGATCAGGGACTTCCTCGTGCGCGAGTACGGGACTACGGCGGGCCACGCAGACCTTGCGGCGACCTTCTGCGGCGGCAATGTCGGGCGCGCGATCTGGTATGCGACCTCCGATGATTTTGAGGAGGTCAGGGAGCAGGTGATACATCTGCTCAAATTCCTCGACGACATGCCCTTTGACGAGGTGCTCGAATCCGTGTCGACGCTCGCAGGCAGGAAGGACCGTGTCGACGAGTTCCTCGACCTCTGTATGATGTGGTTTCGGGATGTGATCCTGTACAAGGCGACCAAGAACCTCAACGGCATAGCCTTCAGGGAGGAGATCGGCGCGATCTCCGCGCAGGCTAGCACAAGGAGTTTTGAGACCATCGGACGGGTGATAGATTCATTTGACAAGGCAAGACTGAGACTCAAAGCGAACGTGAGCTTTGACATCGCCATGGAGCTTCTCATCCTTGCGCTGAAGGAAAAGTAAGGGAGAAAGAAGGCAGTTTATATGATTAGAGTTATAGGGATCAGGTTCAGGAACGCGGGCAAGATATATTTCTTCGATCCGCTCGACTTTGATATAAAGGCCGGGGACAACGTGATCGTTGAGACCGCGAGAGGGGTCGAGTACGGCAGAGTCGTGCAGGGGCCCAGAGAGATAACCGAGTCCGAGGTGGTGGCGACGCTCAAGCCTGTCATCAGGAAGGCCACCGAGGAGGACGACAGGAAAAACGCCGAGAACAGGAACAAGGAGAAGGAGGCCTTCGATATCTGCCTTCAAAAGATCGCGAAGCACGGTCTCGAGATGAAGCTGATCGACTGCGAGTACACCTTCGACAACAACAAAGTCCTGTTTTACTTCACGGCAGACGGAAGGATAGATTTCAGGGAGCTCGTAAAAGATCTCGCCGCAGTCTTCAGGACCCGCATCGAGCTGCGTCAGATAGGCGTCAGGGACGAGACGAAGCTTCTCGGCGGTATCGGGATCTGCGGAAGGCCGCTGTGCTGCCACTCTTATCTGTCGGATTTCGTGCCCGTGTCGATCAAGATGGCCAAGGTGCAGAACCTCTCGCTCAATCCCACCAAGATATCGGGCGTGTGCGGAAGGCTCATGTGCTGTTTGAAGAACGAGGAGGATGTCTACGAGGAGCTCACGGCGAAGCTTCCCGGCATCGGTGACCACGTCTTCACATCGGACGGATACAAGGGAGAGGTCACGGGCGTGAGCGTGCTCAAGCAGCTCGTCAAGGTCATGGTGACGCTCGACGACGACGACATAGCGATCAGGGAGTACCACGTGGACGACCTGAAGTTCAAGCCCAGAAGGCACAAGGAGAAGCGCAGCGCCGAGGATGATGCTCTCAAGGAGCTCGAAATGCTTGAAAGAAAGGAATCCAACCATATTGACGACTGACAGTCTTCGCCCCGGAGAGCGGATCGACGACCTCCAGAGGAACGACTTAAAGATCATTCAAAACCCGGAGAAGTTCTGCTTCGGGATGGACGCCGTGCTGCTGTCGGGATTCGCGCGGGTGAAGCCCGGTGAGAGGGCGGTCGACCTTGGCACGGGGACCGGCATCATCCCGATCCTGCTGAGTGCCAAGACGGAGGGAGAGTCATTTGCGGGGCTCGAGATCCAGGAGGAGAGCGCGGACATGGCCCGCCGTAGCG
>JAGDDC010000060.1 GCA_017958245.1 Lachnospiraceae bacterium | reverse complement strand
CCTGAGCGAGCGCACGTCCCAGCTGGCCATTTGCGCCCGTTATAAGTATCTTCATATGTGCTCCTCGATCATATGACTTCATATAATACAAAAGGACATCCGATGGATGTCCTCTCTACAGGGGCAGTAGGATTCGAACCCACGACCTGCGGTTTTGGAGACCGTTATTCTACCAGCTGAACTATACCCCTAGATGCGGTCTTCGGACCTGCCGAAAACCACGCTTGATTATCTTACACTCATTTGACGGATTTGTCAATACAAAACCGACAATACCCACGGGACCTTCTCAGTCCTCTTTCTTCTTTCTCTTGAAGATCGACTTCTTCTCGGGCACCTCGGGTGTTGCAGCTGCCGCAGGCTGGCTTCCCGCAGGCTTCTCTACCTCTGTGACCGCCGACTTCTTCATGGGGATACGGCAGTTCTTGTTGTTTCCGAATACAACGACGATGACCTCGTCCATGACGTCGATCACAACTCCGTAGAAACCGCTTGTGGTGAGAACGCTGTCTCCGATCTCAAGTGAAGATACGAGCGCGTCGAGAGCCTTCTGCTGCTTCTTCTGGGGACGGATAGCCATAAAGTAGAACAATCCGCCGATGACTACGATATATCCGACAAGGATAAGGATCGAAGATCCGCCCGCTCCTCCGCCTGCTCCCTGTGCTGCAGTTCCTGACAAAAATGATAACATGATACTCCTCCTTAGTGTTCTTTACTTCTTTTTCATTCTTCCCCTTCGGCCATACCTGCGAGCTTTTGCTTCTTGTAGGCCGCAAAGTTTCCTTTTTCAAGCGCATCCCTTATCTCTTCCATCATCTTGTTGTAGAAATAAAGGTTGTGCGTCACGACAAGCCTGAGTCCCAGCATCTCTTTCGCCTTCAGGAGATGTCTGATGTACGCCCTCGTATGCCTTCTACAGGTCGGGCAGGCGCATCCCTCTTCTATGGGTCTGTCGTCGAGCTCGTACCTGGCGTTCAAGAGGTTCATCTTGCCGTGGTTGGTATAGGCATGTCCGTGTCTTCCGTTCCTCGCGGGATAGACACAGTCAAAGAAATCGATCCCACGCTCCACTCCCTCAAGTATGTTTGCGGGAGTTCCGACGCCCATCAGATAAGTCGGCTTCTCGAGCGGAAGGTGAGGGACCACTTCATCGAGTATGTGGTACATCTGCTCGTGAGTCTCTCCCACTGCAAGTCCTCCCACCGCGTAACCGTCGAGCTCAAGCTCTGAGATGGTCTTTGCGTGTTCGATCCTTATGTCTTCGTAAGTCCCGCCCTGGTTGATGCCAAACAGGAGCTGGTCCTTGTTGATCGTGTCCTCAAGGCTGTTGAGCTGACGCATCTTCTCCTTGCACCTGACCAGCCACCTTGTGGTCCGGTCCACCGAGTTCTTCATGTACTCGTAGCTCGAAGGATAGGGCGCGCACTCGTCAAATGCCATAGCTATGGTCGAAGCAAGGTTCGACTGTATCTGCATGCTCTCCTCGGGGCCCATGAAGATCTTGCGTCCGTCGACGTGGGAGTGGAAATACACACCCTCCTCCCTGATGGACCTGAGCTCCGCCAGAGAAAAAACCTGAAACCCGCCCGAATCGGTGAGTATCGGCCTGTCCCAGTTCATGAACTTGTGGAGTCCGCCAAGCTTCTTTACGACCTCGTCCCCGGGTCTTACGTGCAAATGATAGGTATTTGACAGCTCGACCTGCGTGCCGATCTCGTGGAGATCCTCCGTGGACACGGCACCCTTGATGGCTCCGACCGTCCCGACATTCATGAAAACAGGAGTCTGGATGACGCCGTGAACGGTGGTAAACTCACCGCGCTTGGCTCTCCCCTCCCTGCATATCAGTCTGTAAGTGGCACACATATCTTACCTCGCTTAAAACGCTGACCTAAAGCACACTTCTAACAGTATACATAGGAGCGCCCCAATTTTCAACACATTTTATCAAATTATTAGATTTAAAACACTGAGCTTCCTCTGTGCAAATGCCGGCAGACAAATCCTACCTCACGACATTGCGCTCTCTTCCCTCAAGAAAGGCCTCTATGTTTTCCGCGACCTCCTGCGCGCACCTGCGCCTTGCCTCGACCGTGGCCCAGGCGATGTGGGGAGTGATGATGAGCCTGTCGCTGTCCTTTACTTTTAAGAGCGGGTTGTCGGGGCTCATCGGTTCTACGCAGAGAACATCGAGTCCGGCAGCGGCGATCTGCCCCTCAAGCAGGGCGTCAGCCAGCGCTTCCTCATCGACTATCGGGCCTCTGCCAAGGTTCAGAAAGACTGCGGAAGGCTTCATGAGAGCAAACTGTTCCCTCCCCACGAGAGACCTTGTGGCATCATTTAGGGGCGCGTGCACAGAAACTATGTCTGAGGCCGAAAGAACCTCCTCTAGCGTCCTCCTCTCGTAGACGGGGTTGTCGTTCTTCCCGGAGGTCGAATAGTACACCACCTTGCAGCCAAAGCTTGCGGCGATCTCCGCCACCTTGCGCCCTATGTCTCCAAGCCCGATGATCCCCCATGTCTTGCCCGCAAGCTCATGGAACTCCTTTGTAAAATGGCTGAAGACATCGTTCTTTGCATATCCGCCCGACTTTACGAAGTCATCATAGTAGCGGAGCTTCTCGTACACGTAAAAGAGCAGCGCAAATGTGTGCTGCGCGACCGACATGGTGGAATACCCCTTCACGTTGGTCACCGTGATGCCGCGACCGTTTGTATAGTCAAAATCGACCACGTTGGTCCCGGTGGCCGTGAGGCAAATGAGCTTCAGGTCATTTGCACCGTCAAGGAGCTCAGCGTCCATTCGGATCTTGTTCGCTATGATGATGTCCGCGTCCTTTATGCGCCCCGCGTTCTCCTTCAGGTCCGATGCGGGATAGACCGTCAGCTCGCCGAACTTCTCAAAGATCGACAGGTCAACATCCTTCCCAAGTGTATCTGCTTCCATGACAACTATCTTCATAAAGTACTCCTCTCCCTCTTTTTGAAGGACTCTTTTCCGATTATCCCGAAGCCTATTATAGCATGGATCGGGCGTCGTGAACAGTTTTTCCGCGATGTACCGGACATGGTCAGCCCTTGCTCATGCTCTTTTGTGAGGACTTTTGTTCGCGTGCTTTTCGTTTCGTGGATATATTCCCTGTTTCTGTGCAAATGTGTTGCTTCCTTCTGTAATACGATATACCTATTGACTTTGGCGGGCTGCGGTATTATAATCTTATTTAACATCAGTAAAGAAGCGGTTTGGAGGTAGTTATGGATATTCAACAGCTCTCTATGGACATGGCTCAGGTCAAAGTTGCCGATCAGGCGAGTACTGCGATCCTTAAGAAGACACTCGACAATTTCAAGCAGAGCGGCGAACAGCTCACGAAGATGATGGAGATGTCGGTGAACCCTAACGTCGGTTCCCACGTGGACATCAAAGTTTGATCGCGCTCATTTTTCTCTTTACTTAACAAGTTTCGGAGTATATACTGATAGCGGGGAAAGCCGCTTCAAAAAAAAATCGACTGCTGTGGCCATCCTCAGCAGTTTTTTTGATCCACGGTTTTAAGAAATCTAAAGAGATATAAAGAGTTTAGGGAGAGTGTTATGAAAAGAGTTATTAGATGTTTCGGAGTGATCCTGTGTCTGGCGATGCTGTTTCTTCTGGTCCCGACGGCTTTTCCGAGTTCGGGTACACCTGCAGGCAATGCCGGAGTGCTGCGTTATGCGGACGCAGGGACTGCACAGGACTCTGCGGATGAAGGCGAACTGATCGATCTTGACGACATGGCCGTTCCTGCGGGCTCCGCTCTTGAGAGAGTCGGCAACCCGGACAGCGGCGACGAAGACGGGATCGTCCACCCCGACACACCGATGATCGGATCCAAGGCGGAGATCAGCGCGACAAAGATCGTCATACCGCTTGAGAACGGTGCGGAAGGCATAGGGTGCGAGGTAGTGTTCGGAAAGAACAAGGACCTCTCCGACGGCGTAAAGAGGCATTTCCGTTCCTACAGGGGCTATGTAAAGATCAGAAACCTCGAGCCTGACACAACTTATTACTTCAGCCTGAGATACTTCAAGAAGACGGACAACGGCAAGAAGGTCTTCAGTTACTTTGCAAGGACTGCAGTCTACACGACGAACCCCGGCGATCTGACCATCACCGACAAGAACGTTGAGGTTAAGTTCGGAAAGACCAAAAAGATCAAGGCCAAAGCCGACGGGCTTGCAGCCTACACGATCAACTGGAGCAGCGACGACGAGTTCATCGCAACAGTCGACAAGGACGGCAACGTGAAGGGAGTTCACGCGGGTTCCACAAAGATCCGCGCCGCGATCCCCGAGCTTGGTATTGAAAAGACAGTCAAACTCCACGTAAAAGGTCTCGCGAGAGTGGCCCTCACTTTTGACGACGGGCCCGGATCCTACACCGAAGGTCTCCTTGATTTCCTCAAGGACAAACCCGTGAAAGTTACCTTCTTCCTGATCGGACAGCAGGTCAAGAGCTACAGCAAGATCGTAAAGAGGATGCTCAAGGAAGGTCATGAGGTGGGCAACCACTCCTACACTCACGCTCAGCTCACAAAGCTTTCGAAAGACGGCATCAAGAACGAGCTTGAGAAGACACGCAAGGCGATCCACGACGCAACGGGTTCCTACCCCACCGTCATGAGACCTCCTTACGGTTCGAAGAACGACACCGTACTCTCCGTGCTCGATGTGCCCTGCATCATCTGGAACATCGATACGCTCGACTGGAAGTACCGCGATGCGGACCGCAACGTTCAGCAGCTGCTCGGCGGTGCAAAGGACGGCAACATCATCCTCATGCACGACGTTCACAAGACGAGCGTCGAGGGCGCAAAGAGAGCGATCCCTCAGCTGCTCGACAAGGGTATCGAGTTCGTCACCGTCACCGAGCTCATCACGACTGAGGACGGCAGCAACCCGAAAGCAGGCAAGGCATATTACAACGCGCCGTGACGTTGAGGCGTGGATTAAAGCAAAACGATAATGAACATAATTAAGGCAGGCCGTCTAAAATGACGGCCTGCCTTTTTTACCGGGTTTATCCGG
>JAGDDC010000059.1 GCA_017958245.1 Lachnospiraceae bacterium | reverse complement strand
GACTTCCGTCAGCACTTCCTTCTCATCGTTGAACCTGAGTGCCGCTTCTCTGGCCTTCTGTGCCGCGATCTTCACGTCTCCGACACTGCCCGTGAACTTCACCTGCGCCGTCATCGGTATAAATGCACTCGTATCCTTCGGGTTGATCACGTTAACTCCGATGATCTCGACATCCGCAGCCTTGCAGGCTTTGTCCATGGCGTACAGCACAGTCGCGTATCCCGCGCATTCCAAAAATCCTATCGCTCTTTTCAAACCATGTCCTTTCTGCGGCCCTGACTAAAAAGATCTTTAGTCCGGACTAGACGATCCTCAGCCCGCCTTCCGCCAGCATGCATCTTCTGAACCTTGTAAAACTCTTAGCGCAGGTGATGCCCTCGCCCGTAGGCCCGGCGATCGTCATGGTCGCATGTCCTTCACCTCCCATTCCGACGCCCTTGAGCGTTGCGCCGTTTTTTACAAAGATCGTTGTCTCTATGTTCTTTGCAAAATAAGTCATGTTGTCGACGTTCTTGGAGAACATCGAAGCGGTGTGTCTGTTGCCCGACTCCGCTACGATCGCGTACTCCACAGCCTCCTTGAAGCTGCTGCAGCCGACTATCGGCAGGATCGGCATGAGCTGTTCCACAAGAACGAAGGGGTGGTCGTGTCCGACCTGGCAGATCAGGAGCTTTGTGTCTCTCCTGTCCTTGACGCCCAGCTGTTCGAGCATCAGTCCTGCGTCCGTTCCTACCCACTTCTTGTTGACCTGATACTGTCCGTCCTTGTTTATGAACACGATGTCAAGGAGTTTGTCGACCTCGTCTCTCGACAGGAGGTAAGCTCCCTCGTCGATCATGTTCCTTATGAGCTCCGACTTGACCTGCTCCACCACGAAGACTTCCTTCTCGGCGATGCACAGCAGGTTGTTGTCAAATGATGCCCCCCTGAAGATCTCCTTTGCGGCAAGCTTGATGTCCGCCGTTTCGTCCACTACAACGGGCGGGTTGCCCGCGCCGGCGCCTATCGTCTTCTTGCCCGAGCTGAGCAGTGCCCTCACCATCGGCATGCCGCCCGTTCCTACCATAAGTCTGATCTTCGGGCTGGAGGTCAGCGTCTTTACGGTGTCCATGGTGGGATTTCGCGTCATGGTCACCAGGTTTGCCGGTCCGCCCGCCTCAACTATCGCGTCGTAAAGCAGCTGAAGCGCGTGCGCGCAGCTGTTCTTCGCAGCGGGGTGGACGTTGAAGACAACCGAATTTCCGCCCGCTATCATGCTGATAGTGTTGTTGATCATGGTCTCTGTCGGGTTTGTCGACGGGGTTATGGCCCCGATCACTCCGAAAGGCCCTCTCTCTTCGAGCATCAGGCCTCCGTCGCCCGATATCGCGTCCGTCTTCAGGCACTCCGTTCCCGGTGTGTCCTCGCTCGCGTTTATGTGCTTGAGGATCTTGTCCTCATATCTGCCCATCCCGGTCTCCTCGTAGACCATCTTCGCGAGCTCCTTGGCGTGGCTTACGCCCATCTTCCTGATCGACGTGATCACTCTCTCCCGGTCCTCTATCTTGTAGTTCAGATACCAGTCGCGCTGCGCCTTGTAGGCGGCGTCAATGGCGTCCTCACATCTCTCGAAGATCCCTCTGTCCCCCGCGGGAGACGCGTGCGCAGTGCCGGCGCCCTGAGTTTTCCCGAGATCGATATTGGCCAAGATGCTTTTTACGATCTGTTCAATCTCGTGTGATGATATCTCCATCTCCTGTTCCTTTCCGCAGGCTCACTGTTCCTGCTCTCGGCCTAACCGCGGTTCATTT
>JAGDDC010000058.1 GCA_017958245.1 Lachnospiraceae bacterium | reverse complement strand
CAGATAGCGGCCCTCTTTGCCGCAAACAACTAAAGACCGTGTCACAGTCATATTGACATGTGAGAGCATATGATGTACAATCTCATGTACCTTCCCCGTTGCAGACGCTGACGTCCGAAGAAAGGAAGGTACATGAGGTTTTTTAGGTTATCTGTTTTATCTTTTTTATCATTTTGTCTGCTTCTTG
Source organism: Lachnospiraceae bacterium (assembly GCA_017958245.1). The sequence goes on along the minus strand of JAGDDC010000058.1, from coordinate 3,294 downwards.
CAGCTCCCGCTGCGAGCGCGCAGGCTATCGTTTCGGATCCTTTATTTGTCACGATCTCAGATCACGATATTGAGCTTGACATAGGCGATCAGTACAGGATCTTTGCCTTTATGGCGGGGACCGGCAAGATCAAATGGACAAGCTCGTCATCGAAGATCGCTTCGGTGAGCAACGGCGTTGTGACCGCGAAGAAGGCGGGCACCGCAAAGATCATGGCAAGGTCGGGAGAATCCCTTGCAACGTGCACGGTCACTGTCAGAAAGACAGTCATCGAGACCGACATCGTCAGGCTCACGCTTGAGAGGGGTGACAGATACAGGATCAGGTTTTCCACATCAAACGGACATGTTCCGTCTTTTAAGACGAGCAAGTCTTCGGTCGCAACGGTCGACGACACGGGCACCGTCACGGCTTTCAAGCCGGGCGAGGCAGTGATCACTCTCAAGTGCGACGGAAGCGAGAAAAGTGTTTTCGTGACCGTAAAAAAGCCCGATATCAAGCTGAACCGCACTGAGATCAAGCTTTATCCCGGGGAGATGTTCAAGCTGAACGCGAAGATCTCCTCAAAAGCCCAGATCACATGGAAATCAGGCAAGAGCCGGGTTGCCAAAGTCGACCACGAGGGCAGGGTGATAGCCGCAGGACCGGGGTCTGCGATCATCAGCGTGAGTGCGGACGGCGCGTCCGCGTTCTGCGTGGTGACCGTTCTGAAGCCAAAGATCAAGCTCTCAAAAACTGAGCTCGATATGAAGGTCGGAGAGAGCTTCCGGCCGGAGGCTTCCGTGACACCGAACTGTGAGATCGCCTGGTCTGTGAGCAACGAGAAGATACTGGCGGTGGATGAAGACGGAACCATCAAGGCTCTGAAGAAAGGAAAGGCCTATGTGTACGCAAAGGCCGGAGGGGCCAAGGAGAAGTGTCTCGTGACAGTCAGCGAACCTTGATCTCTTGGCAACGGGGAAGGAAAGCAAAAGTCCCTGCGTGGTCCGCAGGGACTTCATTTGGCTATCTCACTATGGTCTTGCTTATGGCGTCTATGATCGAATCAGTCTGCGCTTCGAGCGTCCTGTTCGGGTCGTAGGCTATCGGCTCGTAGATCGTGGTCGTGAGCTTGTCCTCGTCTATATAGGTCGGATAGAACTTGAGGCTCTTTCCGGTCTTGTTGTAGTAGTTCTGCGCTATGAACAGAAAGCCCGTGTTGAGCTGTTTGCCGTAATCACCGAATCCTTCGGGCTTCTCGGGGAAGATTACCAGCGAATCGCCGTCTTTTAACACCTCGATGCTCTTCTTAAAGGTCGAGATGATGCGCATATCGTGATACACCGGAACAGGTTCCGTGCCCCGCAGTATGGGAGGCAGGATCAGGGCTATCGGGTAGGGCAGCGTGTGATCTAAGATCTTCGTGTACCATTTGCCGGGCTGCCACCAGAAGTCTCCCCGAACGTAGTCCGGGACTTCCCGTGCACGGAGCATGGGAGCTATGATCCAGGGGTGAGTCTTCTCAACCAGAGGAAAATGAATGCACATCGCGAGAGGACCGCCGGCCCTCGCATGGTTGCATACAAAGATACAGGGTTCGCCGTCGTAGGGCGTGAGCCAGATCGTCTCTCTCTTTGGCGTGACGAACCTCACGATCTTGCGGAGAACCTTTATTACAGGGTGTCTTTTCTTCATGTCATATACCTATCCTACTTACCAAACAACATTATAAGTAGGAAAGCATCTTTAGTCAAGGAAAGAATCCCGCAGGGAGCGCAGGCGCCTGCTTCGCACGCAAAGAAAAAAGAAGAGAATTGGGTACTGTCAAATGACCCCAATATGTGTTACAATGTGCGTTAGATTCTTATATGGAGAAAGAGAGTTAGGATATGAGAAAGCCCACCTTCAGGGGAGGAGTGCATCCCTACGATGGAAAAGACATATCGAAAGACAAGCCTACTGTCAAGCTCAAACCCGGGAAGAAACTGATCTTCCCCATGACCCAGCACATAGGCGCGCCCGCAAAGCCCATAGTTGAACCGGGCGACAGGGTGCTTGTGGGTCAGAAACTGGCGGAGGCGTCAGGCTTCGTCTCGTCATGCATTTGCAGCTCGGTGTCCGGCACCGTGACAGGGGTCGGTCCGGCGCTCATAGCCTCGGGCAGCGAGGTCGAGGCGGTGTTCGTTGAAAACGACGACATGTACGAAACGATCCCGGGACTCGGGGAGCACAGGGACTATACGGCGCTCTCAAAGCAGGAGATCAGAGACATAGTAAAGGAAGCGGGGATCGTCGGAATGGGCGGCGCGGGTTTCCCTACCTTCATAAAGCTCACCCCGAAGGACGACGACGCGATAGACACGGTCATAGTCAACGGTTCGGAGTGTGAGCCCTATCTCACGTCGGATTACAGGATGATGATCGAGGAGCCCGAGAAGGTGATAGGAGGGCTGAAGATCATACTCAAGCTCTTTGACAGGGCGAGGGGCGTCATAGCTATAGAGGACAACAAGCCAAGGTGCATAGAGCTGCTCTCCGGGATGGTGAAGGACGAGCCAAGGATCTCGGTCCTTCCGGTGAAGACAAAGTTCCCCGAGGGGTCGGAGAGGCAGCTCATATACGCGGTCACCGGGAGGAAGATCAACTCTTCGATCCTCCCCGCTGACAAAGGCTGCGTGGTCAACAACATAGACACTGTCATCGCGATCCACATGGCGGTCACCGAGAGGACGCCGCTCATAAGGAGGATCGTGACGGTTGCGGGACCTGCCATAGCAAGTCCGCAGAACTTTGCAGTGAGGACCGGGACCTCGTACCGTGAGGTGCTCGAGGCGGCGGGAGGCTTCAAGTCCGACCCGGTCAAGCTGATCTCGGGCGGCCCGATGATGGGTGCCGCGATCTTCACCCTTGATTTCCCGGTGACAAAGATCAGTTCATCCCTCCTTGCTTTTACGGAGGACCCCGTGGGGAGCATGCCCGCGGGACCCTGCATAAACTGCGGGAGATGCGTGTCGGTCTGCCCCAGCAGGCTCATACCCAAGATGATGATGGACTACGCCGAGAGATTCAAGGATGGGAAGTTCGAGGACATAGGCGGCATGGAGTGCATGGCCTGCGGGTGCTGCACCTACGTATGCCCTGCGGGACGCATGATGACTCAGGCTTTCAACAGGGCCAGGAAGAGTGTCGCGGACGCGAGGAGAGCCGCCGCGTCAAAGAGTGCGGGCTGACGTTCAAGATGATATGATACATGAGATACGAGCCTGAGAGGGTGCTCTCGGGCTTCATCGGTGCCGATGCAGGCACGTCACCGAT
>JAGDDC010000057.1 GCA_017958245.1 Lachnospiraceae bacterium | reverse complement strand
GCTCCACGGTCGTGATCTTCGGCACATAATACTCCCCGATCTTCAAACCGTCAAAGCCGAGCACCGATATATCCTCGGGCACTCGCTTTCCGGCATCCACCGCAGCGCTTATAGCCCCTATGGCTATGACGTCTGCGATCGCGAACACCGCTGTAAAGTCTGCTCCCTCCTCAAGGAGCTTCTTCATGCCCTCGTAGCCCGTCTCGTAGGTGTATCTTCCCGCCACGAAAGGCCCTCTCTCGCTCTCGGGGATACCGTGCTGCTGGTGCGAGAGCTCGTAGCCCTTCTTTCGCAGGTAGCTCGTGTCGGACCTCGGAGTCCCTCCGAAGAGTGCGATCTTCTTGTGGCCGTTGTCGAGCAGGTAGTTTACGGCGCTCATCGCTGCCTCGAGATCGTTGGTCGAGACGCTCGACAGGTTGCCGTATCCCAGGTTTTCCGCATCATTTGTCACGACCACGCAAGGGCAGTCGATCTTGGCGAAGTCTCCGTAGAAGTTCTCGGAGTTGCCCCCGAGGAAGAAGACGCCCTGAACCTTCATGTTCTGGCAGATCTCACGCGCCCTCGTGACCTCGTCGGCCTCCTCGTCGATATAGTCGGTGACGAGCGTGTACTTCGTGTTTATGCACAGGCCTTGGAGATACTCCACGAGCGAGGCGAAGAGCTCGTTGGAGTTGCCCTTGATGATCGCGGCGATCGTGTTGGTGTTGCGCTGTTTCAGGTTCTTCGCGCTGGTGTTCAGAATGAAGCCGTGTTTCTTCACGGCCTCCATGACGATCCGCCTCGTCTCCTCGCTGACGTTGGGCCTGTTGTTCAAAACCCTCGAGACCGTTCCTATCGAGAACCCGGTCTCTCTGGCTATGTCTTTGATAGTCATAGTGATCCTTCTTTCATATCCGTCTCTTGCTCTAAGGCAGGGCCCCGGCCTCACACCGGGATGCTGCCCCCGGCCTTGATCAGCCCTTTACGGCGCCTGCCGCGACGCCCTTTATGATGTGCTTCTGGCACAGCAGATATACCACGATGATCGGGATGATCGACAGCATGATGACAGCCATCGTCGCACCCAGATCGACCGAACCGTAGCTTCCCTTCAGGTACTGGATGTGGATCGGTATCGTCATATACTCGTTGCGGTCGAGCACGAGGTAAGGGAGCAGGTAGTCGTTCCAGACCCACATGACCTCAAGTATCCCGACTGATATCATGGTAGGCTTGAGCATGGGCAGGACGACCTTGAAGAAAGTCCTCAGGGGGCCGCAGCCGTCTATCACCGCCGCCTCCTCGATCTCGAGAGGCAGGCCTTTTACAAACCCCACGAACATGAAGACCGCGAGTCCCGCGCCAAACCCCAGGTACACGACCTCTATGGTAAAAGGCGTGTTCAGTCCCAGCTTGTCAGCCGTGCTCGAAAGTGTGAACATGACCATCTGGAAGGGCACTATCATCGAGAAAACGCACAGATAGTAGAAGATCTTTGCCGCCACGCTGTTGACGCGCGCCACGTACCATGCCGCCATGGACGTGCACAGCAGTATCAGGAAGACCGATCCCACCGTTATCACTATGCTGTAGAGCACGGACTTGAGGAAGGGATAGTTTCCGAAGGTGAAGCCCTTCAGGTAGTTCTTGAAACCCACGAACGAGAGCGCGTTCGGCAGGTCGAAAGTGTTGGTGTTTACGTAGTCGTTGCTCTTGAAGGAGTTCATCAGCACCTCGAAGATCGGCATGACGTATACCAGGCTGACCAGCGAGAAGATGACGGTCCCGATGGTTGAAAGAACCTTTGATCTCTTGTTCACTGCTGCACCTCCTTACGTCTCGTTGCCCGAAGCTGCAGAAGCGCTATGACTGCGACCAGTATGAAGAACAGCACTGCTTTGGCCTGTGCCACGCCTCTTGACTTGGCGCTGACATAGAAGGTCGAGTAGATGTTGAGCGCCAGCATCTCGGTCGAGTTCACCTTGCTGCCGTCTGCGTTGAAGATGACGGGCATACCTCCCGTGAGCGCCATGTTCTGGTCGAAGAGCTTGAACGAGTTGGTCAGCGTCAGGAAGATGCATATAGTGATCGAGGGCATGACGTTGGGTATGATGACTCTGAACAGCGTCTGGATCTTGCTCGCGCCGTCTATCCTCGCGGCCTCGAGTATATCCTCGGGAACCGCCTGAAGTCCCGCGATGTAGATGATCATCATATATCCTATCTGCTGCCAGCACATGAGTATGATCAGGCCCCAGAAGCCGTAGCTCCTCTCGGCGAGCAGGAAGGTCCCCTGACTCTGGAAATAAGCATCGAAGATCATCGCCCAGATGTAGCCGAGCACGATACCGCCGATCAGGTTCGGCATAAAAAACACTGTCCTGAAGATGTTCGATCCCTTGATCTTCTGCGTGAGAAGCACAGCGACAAGGAATGCGAGCACGTTTATGATGACTACGGAAGCGATCGTAAAGAGCGTCGTGTATCCGAAGGAATACCTGAACCCCGGATCCGCTACCGCTTTCGCATAGTTGTCAAAGCCCACAAAAGAAGCGTCCTTTGGCAGGACGAACTTGCAGAACGAGAGATAGATGCCCTGTGCGAACGGGTAGACAAACCCGATGACAAAGGCTATGAGCGTCGGCAGTATAAAGATCGGGAACAGCCTTTTTATCGGTCTGCGCAGCAACCTGCCGTTCATTGCCGCCGGATCCGGCATCTTCATCCTTATCTTTTTCATTTTATCCTCCCAAATGATCCGGCAGAGCCCGCCGGGTTTTAAAAAAGGCTGCCGCACAAAGCTCAAGTTGTAAAACCTTCTCTATGCGGCAACCTTACAGTCAGTCTTTATGTGCAGTTTGCGGTTTCACGCCCCGGTCGGGCGTTCATGCCTGCTGCCCGGATCTTTAGTTGTGCTCAGCCTGGTACTCTGCTGCCCAGCCGTCAACAAAAGCGGTCTTTAAGTCATCCCATGATCCGCCGTTTGCCGAGTACTGAAGGAGTGCCGATACAACGCCTGCTCTCCAGTTGTCTACGTTGGGAGTGTGGTTGAACGCCCATGTTACTACGTAGTTGCCCTTGGCAATGAGATCATTTGCAGCTGTGAAGAAGCCGTTCTCGGAGGTCTTTGCAGCCTTGAAGGGGATAGGTCCGAACTGCTCAGCCATCATCTGAGTTCCCTCGTCGGAGGTTACAACCCAGTATAAGAAGTCGAGCGTTGCGTTGATGTCGTCCTCGGAAGCAGTCTTGTTTACTGCCCAGCAGTTCTCTGTTCCACAGCAGAGAGCCGACTTGTCCTCACCTGAAACTCCGCAGTAGATCGGGATCATGGTGATGTCTTCGGGCTTCATGTTGAAGGTCGTGGTGAGGTTTGCCCACTCCCATGTACCGTTCTGATAGAAAACAGCCTTTGCATTGCCGAACTCTGCCTCAGCCTCGTCGCCTGTCTTTGTTGCGAGCTCTGTGGGAGCGCAGGTAGCGTTGTTGATGTAGAGATCCCAGATCTTCTTGTAGTTATCAAGGTATGTGCCCTTTATGGTAGCGGGCTGCTCTGTAACATTGTCATCTCTGAACTCGTAGTAAAGAGGCATGTTTGCAAGGTGGCCGGAGAATCTCCATGAAGAAGATCCGTCAAGACCTGCGGATGTGAAAGCCGAGAATCCGAGTTCACCCGATCTTGCGGTGATGTCCTCAACGATAGTCTTGAGTGAATCGAAATCCTTGATGTCCTCTACACTGTAGCCTGCCTTTGCAAGGAGTGCCTTGTTGGTGATGATACCAAATGCCTCATAGCAGTAGCCTGCGCAGAATACTTCGCCGCCCGCACCCTTGAGGTTGAAATCATCTGTAGTCATCTCTTTGTAGAATTTCGTATCACGAAGATCGAGGCAGTAGTCACCCCATGTCTCAAGACCTGATGCGTTGCCGCACTGGAAGAGTGTGGGAGCACTTGACTTGCCCATCTCAGCGGTGAGTGTCTCTGAATAAGAACCCGATGCAGCGGTCACGATCTTTACCGGAACGCCGGTCTTCTCTGTGTACTTCTTTGCAAGATCCTGCCAAGCCTGATCAGCCTCGGGCTTGAAGTTGAGGTAATAAACCTGGCCCTTTGCCTCCCCCGAGTCGGAACCTGTGTTATCACCCTGCTGCTCTGTTCCTGTGTTGTCACTCTTTGTGTCTTCTGTCTTGCTGCAGCCTGTGAGCAGACATGCAACCATCATCACTGAAAGTAACAATGCGATAATCTTTTTCATGTTTTCATAATCTCCCTTCGTTTTGTTGTTCCGCTTTGGCGAAATTGTTATTTCGCTTCGGCGAAATGCTCATGTTTCGCCTTTTCCCGCGGATTGCCTGTGAGACAGACGCTGTTGTAAACGTTTACATCAACGTCGAGATAAATATATCACGTTTCTTTTTAATTGTAAATGAATT
>JAGDDC010000056.1 GCA_017958245.1 Lachnospiraceae bacterium | reverse complement strand
CACCCTTTGAGGGGCATTTCGTGGTACACTCGCCGCAACCTGTGCATTTGTCCTCTATGACGTACCTGGCCTTCTTCCGGATCGTGACCTTAAACGACCCCACGAAGCCCGATACGTTCTCGACCTCCGAGTAGGAGAAGATCTTGATCTTCTCGTGCTGCGCGCAGTCGACCATCTTGGGCGTCAGGATGCAGGCTGCGCAGTCGAGCGTCGGAAAGGTCTTGTCGAGCTGCGCCATCTTGCCGCCGATCGTGGACTTCTTCTCGACTATGTCCACCTCAAACCCCGCGTCCGCTATGTCAAGCGCGGTCTGGATGCCCGCGATGCCGCCTCCGATCACGAGGGCGCGCTTGGTCACAGGGCTCTCGCCCGCCTTGAGCGGAGCGTTCAGCGCCACCTTTGCTATGGCTGCGCGGCCCAGTATGATCGCCTTCTGCGTGGCCTCCTCCCTGTCCTTATGGATCCACGAACACTGCTCCCTGATGTTTGCGATCTCGAGCATATAGGGGTTGAGCCCCGCCTTCGCGACCGTCTTCCTGAAGGTGTTCTCGTGCATCCTCGGCGAGCACGAGCAGATCACCACGCCTGTGAGACCGTACTCTTTTATCTTGTCGATTATGAGATCCTGCCCCGTCTGGGAGCACATATACTGGTAGTTGGCGGAGAAGCACACGCCGGGCTCTTTTGCCAGCTCCTGCGCCACCCGTTCGACGTCGACCGTTGCGGCTATGTTGCTCCCGCACCAGCAGGTAAATACGCCAATCCTAAGCATCGCTGCTCCTCCTATCTTTTGTATTTTCTAAAAGCGCTCGTGATGGCCTGCTGAGGCACGTCGCTGTCGACGATCTCTGCCACCTGCTCGGGTTTCAGATGATCCCCGCCCTGAGCCCTGACTGCCACGAGCCGCACGGCCTCTATGAGCTTCGCGGGCTCGACCTGCCTCGGGCAGCGCTCAACGCAGGCAAAGCAGGTGAGGCAACGGTATATGCTCTTTGACGCGAGAAGCTCATCTATCCTGCCGTTCTCGATCATAGATACAAACTGGTGAGGGTGATACTCCATGTCGTCAAATGCGGGACAGGACGCGGTACATCTGCCGCAAGTCATGCATTTTCTGGGGTTCACGCCCGTTATGCGCTTTATGTTCTCGATCAAGTCTTTGTGATCCATGTTACGTACCTTTCGTCTCTGTAAAACCTGTCCGGGCAGGCCTTTCTATGTAAGACACTGCGCGAGCAGCTCTGTGAAGTAGATGATGGGGAGCCCTCCGTCGGTGTTCTTGCTCAAGTTGTACATGCACAGCGGGCATGCGGTTATCAGACAGTCCGGAGCCGAAGCCCTCGCGTTGTCAACTGCCTGCTGCGCCATCTTTGAGGCGAGCGCCCTGTCAGACACCGTCATATAGCCCCCGCAGCACTCGTTCCTGTAGGCGAAGTAGACGGGCTCGGCGCCGAGAGCAGCGATCAGATCCTCGAGGATCTTCGGGTTCTCGGGATCGTCGAAGGCAAGCTCACTTCCCGGTCTCAACAGGAGACAGCCGTAGTACGCGCCGATCTTCTTCCCTGTGAGCGGATTCTTTACTCTCTTTGCAAGCTCCTCAAACCCGATCTCGTCCCTCAGGATCTCCGTGAAATGAACGACCTCGCAGGAGCCGTCGTAAGGCTCGTCAAGCTGAAGGTAGTTGTTCACCTTCGAGCGGATCTCCTCGTCCCTTTGTATGTCGAGATTGACTCTCTTGATCACGTTGTAGCACGCGCTGCAGAGCGTGACGAGCTTGTTGCCGCGCTTCTTCGCCTCGGCGAGCGCCCTGACGGAGGAAAGCCTCGTCGCGATCTCGTCCTTTGCGATCGGGTAGACTCCACCGCAGCACTGCCACTCGGGGAGCTCTTCAAGCTCGATGCCGAGCACCTTCGCGCTCTCCCTTGCGCAGCTGTCCAGCTTCTTTGCGTGCGTGCTCAGGGTACATCCCGGAAAATACGAGTATTTCATGGTCTATGGCCCCTTTCAGCCTTTCTTGATCAGATATCCTATATCATCTCTTCCGGATGGAAGACTTCGTCGAACTTCTCGGGGGTGAGGAACCCCAAAGCCACACAGGCCTCCTTGAGCGAGATGTTCTCCTTGAAGGCTTTCTTTGCGGTCTTCGCGGCGTTCTCGTAGCCTATGTAGGGGTTGAGCGCCGTGACGAGCATCAGCGAATTGTGAAGGTTGTGCGCCATCTTCTCCCTGTTCGCGCGTATTCCCGATGCGCAGTGGTCGTTGAAGGAGATCATGGCCTCGGCGAGGAGTCTTGCCGACTGAAGGAAGTTGTATGCGGCTACGGGCATGAAGACGTTGAGCTCAAAGTTGCCCTGCGAGGCAGCGAGCCCCACCGCAACGTCATTCCCCATGACCTGAACGGCAACCATGGTAACGGCCTCGCACTGAGTCGGGTTGACCTTGCCGGGCATGATGGAAGATCCCGGCTCGTTCTCGGGTATGAAGATCTCCCCGAGGCCGTCCCTCGGTCCGGAAGCCAGCCATCTGACATCATTTGCGATCTTCATGAGGTCGGCAGCAAGAGCTTTCAGCGCTCCGTGCGCGAACACGAGCTCGTCCTTCGAGGTGAGCGCGTGAAACTTGTTCGCCGCAGTCCTGAAGTCCTTGCCTGTGAGCCTGCTCACTTCCTCTGCGACCTTCACATCGAACCCCTTCGGCGCGTTGAGCCCCGTTCCGACAGCCGTGCCTCCGAGAGCCAGCTCTCTGAGCGGATCGAGCGAGAGCTTTATGAGCTCCCTGTCGCGCTCAAGCGATGTCCTCCAGCCCGAGATCTCCTGTGAGAAAGAGATTGGCACCGGATCCTGAAGGTGAGTCCTTCCGGACTTTACGATCCCTTCGTTCTCCTTCTCGAGTCTCGCGAAGGTCTGTGTGAGCACGTCTATCGCGGGCAGCACCCTGTCCTCAAGAGCTGTGACCGCCGCTATGTGCATCGCCGTCGGGAACGTGTCGTTCGACGACTGCGACATGTTTATGTCATCGTTGGGATGGAGGAGCTTCTCTCCTGCGATCTCGTTGCCGCGGTTTGCGATCACCTCGTTGGTGTTCATGTTCGACTGGGTCCCTGACCCGGTCTGCCACACAACGAGCGGGAAATGCTCTATGAGCGTTCCGTCGATCACCTCGTCCGCCGCCTTGCATATAGCGTCGAGCTTCGCATCGGTGAGCTTCTCGGGGCGAAGCTCGTGGTTTGCGAGCGCAGCGGCTTTTTTGAGCACGCCGAACGCGTGGATCAGCTCTGCGGGCATGGTCTCAAGCCCCACTCCTATCGGAAAGTTGTTGCGGCTCCTCTCTGTCTGTGCCGCCCAGTATCTGTCTGCGGGTACCTTGATCTCACCCATCGAATCGTGTTCTATACGGTATTCCATAATCTGTCCCTTTCTGCAGACGCTCTGCCGGTCTCCGGGCTTGCCTCCCCGGGCTTGGTGCGGTTTATACTCTCCGGCGGTCAGCATGCGCAAGGTACGCTTGCCCCCGGCTTGATGCGGTTTATTTGCCGGACTTCTTTGCAGGAGCGGCTTTTGAAGTCGTTTTCTTCGTCTTCTTCTCAGGCATGTTCATGTCGATCTGTGCTATGACCTCCTTGAGCTTGGATGCGCTCATGCGGAGCTTGTCAACTTCCGCGTCGGTGAGGTGGTTTAAGATCTTGCCTCTGATGCCGCACTCGTCAACAAGTGTGAGGATCGAGAGACATACGTCGGACACGCCGTACTCGCCGTGCATCATCGACGATACCGTAAGCGCAGTGCCGGTGCCGTTGTGGATGCACCTTATGATGTGGCAGACAGCCATACCGATCGCATAGTATGTGGCTCCCTTGCTCTGGATAACCTGCGCTCCCGAGGTCTTTACGTGTTCCTCTATCTCGTCGTAGTTCCTGTCCCAGTCGATGTTCTCCTCCTCGGAGACGCAGTTCTTGTAGGAATCTATATGGTTGTTCGCTATATGGATCAAAGACCAGGGAACGAAAGATGAATCCCCGTGCTCTCCGTACACGTGAGCGTGAACGTTCTTGGGGCTTATGTGGAAACGCTTCGCAAGCACCGACTGGAGCCTGCTGGTGTCAAGGATCGTGCCCGACCCGATGATCTGGTTCTCCTTGAGTCCCGAGATCTTGTGGAAGACGTAAGTGAGCACATCCACGGGGTTCGACACGATGATGTATATCGCGTCCGGAGCCGCCTTCACGATCTTCGGCGTGATCTCCTTCAAGATGTCGACGTTGGTCTGCGCGAGCTCAAGTCTCGTCTGTCCGGGCTTTCTGGGCAGCCCTGAGGTGATGATGACTATCTCCGAACCCGCCGCGTCCTCGTAGTTGCCCGCCTTCACGATGGCAGGGCTGCAGAAAGGTGTTCCCTGGTACACATCCAGTGCCTCTCCGAAAGCCTTCTCCTCGTTGATATCGATCAAAATGATCTCGTTGGCGAGTCCGCAGACCATGAGGTCGTTCGTAACAGTCGCTCCAACACTTCCTGCACCGATAACAGTAATCTTTCCCATGTCTCTTCTCCTATCCTCTCTTGATGGAAGCGGCAAAAAAGCTTCCTCACAATTTACCTCAAAAAAACGCTTTACGGGCAGAAATTGTTCGACAAAACCCTGCCCTCACTCCTTCTTATCGTACTATAAATCAAGTATTTTGTAAAGCAAGGAGCGCCTTAGATGCTATCAAGAAATCGCCGAAAGGTCGGGCTGCCACGTAAGGTTTTTTCGGGGCCGGCTTGTGCCTTAGTTCGCGCTCGCAGCGGACGCTATACTCACACTTCACTCCGTTCGTGTTCGTTAAGCGCCGGCGGCGCTCAATACCCCTCAAAAAACCTTACGGGCGAGCCCTCCCCCCGCGACTATCTAATAAAACACAGACAAAGACTTAAATAAAACAAAATGTAGACGCAAACAAGACACGCCATAAGTTGTAGAATGAACATGACGCCGATGGAGACACGGCGGGTGATTTAAAGAGGTAACACATTAAAAAGCCGTCAAGTCTACCTTGCAAACATCCTGAAAAAAAAGAAGCGCCCCCTCGCTAAAGCTCGGCGGCAAGTCGGTCGCGCCATGAGGATTCGCTTCGCGAATAGGCGCTCCCTCACAAGCGTTAGAAATTGTTAGCCCGGTTTGAGATAGCACATTGCAGAAATTGCAACTGTCTGAGCGACAAGGGAGCGCCCTCGCTTCGTATAATATCATACGACTACGTGAGCGCTCCCTGCGAGTTTTGCAATTTCTGCAAAAGCGTGTGCTATAAAAACCGGGCTTATAATTTCTACGCGCGGAAGCCGTTTGCAAGATAGACTTGACGGCAAATTAATAACCTTACCCCTTAACCGCCCCCACCGTGACTCCTTCAAGGAAGTACTTCTGGAGCGCGAAGAACAGTATAAACATCGGCAGCGCCGATATGGTCGCGCCCGCCATCATGGGCGAAAAGAGCGTCGAGTTTGCTGTCTTGAAAGTCTGCAGACCGACCTGGATCGTGAACATATCACTGGTCTTCGTAGTGAGGAAAGGCCAGAAGAAAGTGTTCCAGTTGCCCAGGAAGGTGTTGATCGCCATGACGCTCAGGATCGTCTTCGAGAGCGGTATGACTATCTTGAAGAAGATCTGAAGTTGGTTGCAGCCCTCGATCTTCGCACTCTCGATCAGCGAAGTCGGGATGCCCGTGAAAAACTGCTTCGAGAGGAAGATGTTGTACGAGGTCACAAGCCCCGGAAGTATCAGGGCCGTGTAAGTGTTCGAGAGCTTGAACTTGTTCACTATCAGGATGTACAGCGGAACCTGCGTCACCTGATAGGGGATCATCATTCCGACGAGCACCAGGTAAAAGAGCCATTTTCTGCCCTTGAAATTGATCTTTGAAAACCCGTATCCCGCCATCGAGGCAAAGATCACGTTGCCGGCCACAGCGCTTGCCGCGACCACAAGACTGTTAAGTATCCATTTGAGTGAGTTCTCACTGAAGTTGAAGAACTCGGTGTATGAGTCGAAGGTCCATTTTGAAGGAAAGATCGATCTCGCGGCCGAAACAGAGTCGAGGGCCGGCCCAAATGAGGACGTGATCATATAAAAGATAGGAAAGAGGGTTATCAACGCAAATACTATCAGGAGGACTGCCAGCACAATGTTCCTGATATATAGCTTTTTTTTGTTCTGCAAATGCAGTGAATACAGGCCTGTCGTTGCCACTGTCATCCTCCTTCTGCATGAAGCGGGCCGCATCTTGCGGCTTCCGCCTTCAAGGTCTCGTTTTCGCCGTCAATACTCAACATCGTCGCCCGCCACCTTGAACTGAACAAAGGTGAGCAGCGCGATGACTACCGCGAGCACGATCGCCTGCGCGCAGGCCAGACCGTACTTTGAGTGTTCGAAAGCGTTGTTGTAGATCAAAAGACCGATCATGGTCGTGTTGTTGTCGGGACCTCCGCCGGTCATCATGTATGCGTTCATGAACACCTGGAAGGAGCCGATGATGCCTGTTACCAGAAGGAACAGCGTGGTCGGCTTGACCAGGGGTATGACTATGTACCTGACCTTTTGAAGGAAGTTCGCGCCGTCGATCTCCGCAGCCTCATAGTAGGTGTTGTCGATGCCCAGCAGCGCCGCGATGTATATGATGATGTTGCTGCCGTGGCTTGAGAGCAGCGCCATGATGATGAGTGACAGCATCGCGGTACTGCTCGAATTGAGCCAGTTCTGGGCGGGCACGCCAAAGATCGAGAGAAGCCTGTTGAAAAGTCCCGAAGGGGACGAGTCATACAGCCACAGCCATACTACCGAAAGCGCAACGCCCGATGCGATCCCGGGCAGATAATATATCGCCTTGAAGCCCGACTGGGTCTTTCTCGGGAAAGCCATCATCATGACCGATATGACAAAGCAAATGACAAGCGTGAGAGGAACGACGATCACCGTGTACAAAAAGGTGTTCCAGAGCGATTTGTAAAAAAGCGAGTTGGTGAAGGTCGTCTTGTAGTTTTTGAACCCGATGTACTCTGAGCCGAACGGCTTGTAGTTCAAGAAGCTCGTGTTGACGGCGGAGGCCACCGGATATATCGTAAAGATGGCGAACAAGATCATGGCCAGTGCGATAAATGCCCAACCCCACTTGTCATCGCTTGTTATCCTGAATCTGCGCCGCGGCATGACCGCGCCTTTGCTCTTCTTTGCCATGGGTTATCCCTCTCATGCGGACTAGAAAGAGTCCACTCCACACACGTGGAGTGGACCATAGTTCTTTGTTTCTAAAAAGCTTACTGTGCTATAGCGCCAAGCTCGCAGTTCTCTTCGCCGAAGAGTTCCGTTGCCTCTTCAACTACCACGTCGTACATCTCCTGAGCTGTAGTCTCGCCTGCAAGAAGTGCCTGGAACTTGGGAGCGATGACTTCTTCCATGAGCTGAGCAGCATTTGCGCTCATCTCGCCTGTGATGCCTGTGGGAGGAGCGGTTACGAGACCGATCTCTCTTCCTGCGCACTCAAGGTTCTCGGGATCGCGCTCTGAGATCACGTACTTGTCCATAGCGTCACGTCCGGACTGGCATACGCAGTCAAGATAGAGCTCTGCGTCTACAGATGCGGCACGGTCGCCCGAGCAGAGGTAGTCGAGGAACAGAGCAACATTTGCAAGGTGCTCATCCGTCGAGTTGTTGTTGCGGAGCATGATCAGGCCGTCAACCGAACCGAAGCAGCTCTCCTTGATGCCGGGCATCGTGGGAACGGGAAGGAAAGCGTAGGTGATCGGGATCGATCCCTCAACAGCAGTTCCGTCATTTGCCTCGAGAGCGGCGTTGTTCTTGTTGATGTTGCCCTCGAAGAGAGGCATCGCCTTACCGAAGATCATAGCGTTTCCGGTCTGGCACATAACGAGACGCTGTGAAGCATCTACGCCGTAGTTAGGCATATAGCCCGAACCTGTCATGGTCTCGACCGACTTGAGGAGGTCGAGCATGTTGGTGCTTGTGTATGCGTACTTGAGATCTGATGTGAAGTTGTTTGTGATACCTGCGCTTACGCCGAAAATGCTCAGGAAGTCTGTAGCGGTTACTGCGGACGAAGCAAATACGAAGCCGTAAGTGTCATCCTTTGTTCCTGCTGCGATAGCCTGAAGGAACTCGTCGTAAGTCCAGCCGTTCTTCTGAACCTTCGCAACGTCTACGCCTGCTGCCGCGAGCATATCCTTGTTCGCGCCGATCGACTGGATCGTGATGTAGAGAGGAAGTCCGTATACGGTGCCCTCAAGTGTCATGTAGTCAAGCGCGTTCTGATCGTAGTCAGCGAGCCTGTCAGCGGGAAGATACTTCGCAACGTCGATCGCAACGCCCATCTGCTCATATGTTCCGATAGCGCTGTAGGAAACCTCTGCGATGTCGGGAGCCTCTGTTGCGAGAGCCATGGTCTGGAGCTTCTCGGTGTGGTTGTCCCAAGCTGTCTCGATGATCTCGATCTCGATGTTCGGGTGCAGATCCTGGAACTCTTTTGCCCATACCTTGATGTTCTCGAGATACGATCCCGTCACGGGCGGAACCATGACAACGATCTTGTCTTTGTCTGCCGCGGGTTCTGCGGGCTCTTCGGGCTCTACAGGAGTCTCAGTCTGTGCGGGTGCCTCAGTGGCTGCGGGAGCCTCTGTAGCTGCGGGCTCAGCAGGCTTCTCCTCCTTGCTGCAGGCCGCAAGACATCCGATAGCGAGAACGAACGTCATTACAAGTGCTAAAAGCTTTTTCATTTTCATAAAACCCTCCTTACTTAAATTGCCTTTTTGTTTTCCGCCCTCTCTCCTAAAGGACGGTGTTTCTCACAGAGTTTTTGCTTCTTTCAAAGCTGCCTTCAGGTAACCTCTGTTTTTTATCAACAGGTCTTGAGCATCCCCCGCTTCAAGGCCGGTCAATACTATGAGTATCGCGAGCTTTGCGTTTCCGCCCGCCTTTTCGAGTGCGCTGACCGCGCTCTCCTCGTCGCACTCCGCCGCCATCATGACGATCCTCTTGGCGCGGTTGTTGAGCTTGTTGTTCGAAGCCCTCAGATCCACCATCATGTTGCCGTAGACCTTGCCGAGCTTGATCATGACGCTTGTCGTCAGCATGTTGAGCACCAGCTTCTGCGCCGTGCCGGCTTTCATCCTGGTCGACCCCATGACGACCTCCGGTCCGACTACGGGCGCTATGCACACGTCGCACAATCCCTCGAGCTTTGTCTTCTCGTTGTTCACGACACCGATGGTCACACAGCCAAGCTCCCTCGCTGCCTTCAGCGCGCCTATGACGAATCTCGCGCTGCCGCTTGCAGTGATGCCGATGACCGTGTCGCCCGGTCTCACTCCGGCCTCCCCGATCTGTGCGAAGCCCAGCTCCTCGTTGTCCTCACACCCCTCGATCGCCGTCCTCAAGGCCTTGTCGCCTCCGGCTATGAAGCCCTGAACGAGCTCGGGATCCGTTCCGTAAGTGGGCGGGCACTCCGACGCATCAAGAACACCCAGTCTTCCTGATGTGCCGGCGCCGATGTAAAACATCCTCCCGCCTCGTGAGAGGGATTCAAACAAAAAGTCTACTGCTTTTACTATCTCGGGTATGACCGACTCCACCGCCGTGGGAACTTTCTTGTCCTCGTTGTTTATGAGACGCAGTATCTCCTCGGTGCTGCACTCGTCGATGCGCGCGGTTGCGGGATTGATCTCTTCAGTTGTTATGTCGGAAAAGTAACTCTCCATACATGCTCCTTGCTGCCGGTCGCGTTTTCACTGTTTCGGACCGCCTTTCTGATCGGCAGTCTGTTTCTATAATATATACTACAAAAGAGATCATGATCTGTCAATACATTTTGTAAGTTTTTTTCAGTAACTTATTTCATTTTGAATTTTCGTTTCAGATTCAGGCAAATGAGTCCGGCCCGTTAAACGGGCCGGTGCGTGTTAAACAAGGTTTATCTTGCCGAGTATCTGAGGGGCATCAGCGCCCGTCACGCCGCAGATGTTGTTCGGGTGGAGCGAGAGTGTCTCATTTGCGAGAACCGCGAAAGCCACCGCCTCCTTGGCATCGCTCGAGAACCCGAGGTCCTCCTGGGTGCACACCGTCGTCTTCGGCAGCGCCTTTGAGAGCATGTCGAGCAGCGTCCTGTTGTACGCTCCCCCGCCACTCACTATGAGCCTGTCTATATTGCAGGGCGAGAACCCGCAGGCGATCCTCACGGACTCCGCCGTAAATGCGGTCGCGGTCGCGACCATGTCCTCATACTTCAGGTCCTTCCTGCAGAAGATCGCATAGAGCGACCTCGTAAAGTCCTTGCCGTAGGCCTCGCGGCCGGTCGTCTTGGGATAGGGCTTCTTGAAATACGGGTCCGCGAGCAGTCTGTCGAGCTCTTCTCTGTCAGGCTTTCCCTTCGCCGCGAACTCGCCGTTTTTGTCGTACTCACGCTTGCCCTCGGTGATGATCCTCATGAGCTCGTCTATGACCATGTTGCCGGGACCGGTGTCGAAGGCGACCACGTCCTCCTCCCTGCCGTGCTTCGGTATGACGGTGATGTTTCCTATGCCGCCCACGTTCAGGAGCGCGATGTTCTCCTTGTCCGACGAGTAGAGCACATAATCCGAGTAGGGTACGAGCGGAGCTCCCTGTCCGCCTGCAGCCATGTCCATGACTCTGAAGTCGGATACCGTGACGACTCCCGTGCGCCTTGCTATGACCGCACCCTCACCTATCTGCAGGGTCGAAGCTATGTGCTTGCCGCAGTCTTCCCTGAATTCCGGCAAATGAGATATGGTCTGGCCGTGCGACCCGATCAGATCGACGTCCTCCATGCTCATGCCGTACTTCTCCGCGATGCGTATGGCGGCATCCGCGAAGATCTCGCCCAAAAGGAAGTTCATATGGCAGATGTCCGCGGATTTGATGTCGCGGTCAAACAGCCTGAATATGCGCTGTTTTAAGCCCTCGGGAAAGGGAAATGTGTCGAAGCTGAGCATCTTCACCTTCGTGTCCCTGTAGTTGCCGCTCACTCTCACAAGCGCGGCGTCGATCCCGTCGAGCGAGGTCCCTGACATGAGTCCGATGATCGTCCTCTCCTTCTTCTGAAGGAGCTCCATAAGATCGCGCATAACCCGCCTCCGTTCTGTAACAACAAGTCTATACCCTTCTAAAAAAGCCCTCGAGCTACCGCTCTCGCCTATCGCACTCGCAGAGTGCGAGCCCTCGCCGGGCGAGGGCCTACGTCAGTCCCTTCGGGACTTCCGGGCCTATCTCTTATGTTCCACTATGATCTTGTGTGTGTCCATGAGGTATTTTTTGACTTCCTCGTATCTGACGCTCGCCACTGCCGAGAAGAGTATGTCGACTACCGAGAGCATCGCGATCCTGGATCCCATCGCGCCGCTCCTCATCGTGACCTCGGGCGAGGAGATGTTCAAAACCGCCGATGCCGACTCCACAAGCTTGCTCTTCTGGTATCTCGTGATGAGGATCGTGGGCACTTCCTTCTCCTTGAGTATGTTGTTCACCTCAACTATGTCCTTCGTCTTGCCCGAGTACGTCATGAGCACCGCGACGTCCTTCCTCGTCATGAGCGCTGCTGCCGTTATCTGATCGTGGCTCTCTGTGTGAGCGTAGGAAACCTTCCTGATCCTCATGAACTTCTGATGAGCGTCAAGACAGACGAGTCCCGACGCACCGGTCCCGAAGAACCTGATCTGCTCAGCGTCGCACAGCAGATCGACAGCCTTCTTAAGCTGCGCTGCGGACAGGATCTTCTTCGTGTCCTCCAGCGCCTTGCCGGTGTTGTAGAACACGCTCTCCGTGATCATTTCGAGCGTGTCGCCGGGTCTTATGTCCGTGTACGCCTGACTGTCCTTTTCCTGCGCGGTGGCCTTTGCAATGGAGATGCTCACTATGAACCCTCTGTAGCCCGAGAAGCCCAGAGTCCTGCAAAACCTCAGGACCGAGGCGTCGCTCGTCCTGCTCTTCTGCGCTATATCCTTTATTGACATAGTGGGTATGCTCTCGCGGTTTGCGAGTATGAACTCAGCGATCCGCATCTCTACGGGCGTAAAGCTGTCTCTCATCCCCTCGATCTTCAAAAAAACGTTGTCTTCCATATATGATACCCTGCCGCAGGCCCTGCCTGCTTTCCTTTCCCTTGTTTATACGCTTTTCTCTTTCACCCGAACATTGTTGCCAGCGCGTCAAAGATCGCCGGCGAATACTCGAACGCGGCTATCTTGACCGCTTTCCCCGCGTAGTCCAGATCGTAGGGGTTCCTGAGCGCCACGACCCTCAGGTCCTCTATCTCCTCGGACATCCTCCCGAGAAACTCCCTCTGCGCGGGAAGTATGTGAGCCATGTAAGTCCCGAGCACCACGGTCTTGTAGCCCTTCGCCTTCTCGATGATGCGGT
>JAGDDC010000055.1 GCA_017958245.1 Lachnospiraceae bacterium | reverse complement strand
CATAGTGTTTGAGCTTCCGGTGGCGGCTGCTACGGGGAGCGCCGAGCTCTTTGCGGAGGGCGCAGTAAAACTCCTGTCATCACTCGGCATCATAGACACGCTGGTCTTTGGGAGCGAGTGCGGCGATATAGAGGCGCTTCAAAGCATTGCCCGGAAAATGCTCGATGAGAGTGACGAGTACAGAGCGCTCTTGAAACAGGGACTCAAGGAGGGCCTTGCCTTCCCCAGAGCGCGAAAGCTTGCGCTGAAAGAAGATAGCGGGATCGCGGACAGCCCGAACAACATACTGGGTATCGAGTACTGCAAGGCTGTGATGAGGCTTGAAACCCTGCAGGCATCCGGCCTGCCCGAGCATGGCTACAGGATACCAAAGCTCCTCACCTTAAGGCGCGTGGGACATGACTATCACGACGAAACGATACCTGCTGACAAAAGCCCCGGAGCAGATATTTCAGACCTTGATGCAGCTTCTCTGCCCGAACACAAAGAACCATGCCCGGTCTCTGCGGCAGCTGTCAGGAAGATGATGCTTGACGGTTTTAAAGGGGAGGCGGAGGCAAAAGACTTAAACCTTGAGAGTGTCACGCCGGGGAGCGCGGCATCGATCCTTGAGAGAGAGTACGGGGTGTCGCTCCCCATGGAGGAGGACGACCTCTCGGATATGCTCGCGGTCAGACTGTGGACGCTTGCAGAGGAGGAGGGAGACCTTGCAGACATCATGGATATGACTCAGGGCCTTGAGAGAAAGCTTTTAAATCTCCCGAAAGGACCGGTGAAGTTTTCGCAGCTTGCCATGGAACTTAAGACAAAGGACATAACATATACCGCCATTTGTCGTGCCTTGCTGCATGTGGCGCTCGGGACGAAGAAGAGCTTCGTTGGGCAGATAAAAGAAGCGGCTGTCTTTCCTTACGCGAGGCTTTTGGGCTTTAGGAGCAGCGGCTCGCAAGTCTTAAGGCAGATCAGCGACAGCGCGTCCCTGCGCCTTATAACCAAGCTCGCAGACGCGGACAGGGACAACGGGCTTTTGGCTCACGACATCTTCGCGGCGCAATGCTACAACCAGACAGTGTACTCAAAGTTCGGAACGAAGCTTCGGGGAGAGTATGAGACCGGCCCTGTGATCCTGCAGTGAGGTAGGTATGAACGCACAAAACCGCATATGTACGCGGAAAGCGGGGGCTTTCTCTTTACTTTTAAATGTCAATCTCTGACATAAATGTGACACATTCGATTGCTAAATTCTCCGCGGATAGTTATGTACACTTACTAATCTTAATATAAATGAAAGGTTATGACCGATGAAAGAGTTTCTAAAGAGCCACATCAAGCCGTTTCTGCAGACTGTGGCGTTTTTTGTGATATTTGTCCTGATCTTTTTGCACGTGCAGAACATCTTCAACCTGAAGGGTTCGGGCTACACCAAGAGGATGTACTTCAGGGATGAGGCGGACAACACGATCAACGTCATGTTCTTTGGCAATTCAAGGTGCAACCGCGGCATGAATCCCTCAGTTATCGACCCCATCGCGGGGACATACTCGTACAACATGGCTATACAGGGCCTTCGCTCGAGCTTTGTCTACGTGAGGATGAAGGATGCCTTCAAGACGCAGACCCCGAAGCTCATAGCCATCGAGACTTCGATCTTCACTCCCCCGTCAACTCCCGGCCTTGAGGAGTCGTACGGGCAGAGGACGCTCATGTCGATACCTGTATCACCCTTCAAGCTTGCAAGCTCCATAGAGCTGGCATCTCTGATCGACGGGGATCTCGGCAAGAAGGCGACCCGCGCTTCGGAGTATTTCCTGCCGTTGCTCAGGTTCCACTCGAGATATGAGGAGCTCGGACCGGGCGATTTCGTGTACGATCTGATCAACATGGGCGACTATGATTACAGCGAAGCCCAGGCAGACAAATGCATCATCGAGAACAGGGGCTATACGATCTATGCAAAGAACAACAAGCTCGAGCAGACGACCAAGACAAGCTTCTTCGACAAGGACCACACGAGCATAACGGATGTTGCAGAGCTTGACGGAACTTCCTACGATTATCTGAACAAGATAGTCGAGCTCGCAAAGGACAAGGGAGCCAAGATACTCTTCTTCTCGATACCCGCCATGGGTGCAAAGAAGGACTCCAGAGTCACCGAGCCCATCATGAACTTTTTAAAGACCTGCTATGAGAACGACCCCGACGTCAAGTTCCTCGATTTCTACGAGCACTTAAACGAGATAGGGCTCGATTACGAGCATTTCCAGAACAAGGAGCATTTGAACATCGAAGGAGCGAAGCTCGCATCCGAGTTCATGGGCAATTTCATAAAAGATAATTATGACGCTTCCATGTGGAACTGAGAAGCGATCATTTATAAACCGGAACATAAAGAAAAGGCAGGAACCTGAGGAATCCTCAGACCTGCGGAAAGGCACAGGAGATGAGTGAGATAAAGACTTTTCCATACGGCTCCATAGTTGAGGCATTTGCGGATCACGCAAAGAAGACACCCGACAAGGTCTTTTCAGTCGACGGAAAGAAACAGTATACATATGAGGACGGCATGAAGATCGCGTGCGGATACGCCGCGTATCTCAAAGAGCAGGGCGTGAAGGCAGGCGACTGTGTGATCACCAAGGTCTCGCAGACAGCGGCTCCGTTCTTCTGCGACCTCGCTGTCCAGCTGCTCCACGCGGTGTACGTGCCGGTGGAGAAGGTAGTCGCAGCGGAGCGCGTGAATTTCATCATCGAAAAGACGGGCGCGACGATCTTCGTATCGGACAAGGACCTCGGCGTAAATGCGCGGTTCCTGCCGCTCAAAGAGATCTATGACCACGCGGCGGAGAGCGTTCCCGAAGATATAGACTTCCCCGTTCCCGAAGAGACGGGAGAGATCCTCTTTACGACAGGCACCACAGGGACCTCAAAGGGTGTTGAGATGTCGAACGTCGCAACGGTACATGTGGCAGAGAACGTAGTAAACGCGATCGGTCTCACGCCGGATGACACGGAGATCATACCCATACCGATCAACCACGCGATGGGCATCAGAAGGGCCTACGCGAACATGCTGGTCGGAAGCAAGATCGTCATCCTTGACGGCGTTGTCTTCATAGACAGGATATGGAAGGCCTTCGAGGAGCACGGAGCGACAGGCATGTGTCTCGTGCCCGCCATGCTCCAGGTGATCTTCAAGCTCTCGGGAGACAAGATCGGAGAGTACGCGGACAGGCTTGCCTACATGCAGATCGGAGCATCGGTGCTCACGCATGACGACAAGCAGAGGCTCTGCGAGCTCCTTCCAAACACCAGGCTCTATGATTTCTATGGATGTTCGGAGGCAGGCTGCGCTTGCACCGCTGATTTCAACAAGCACCGCGACAAGTTCAAGTCGCTCGGCATCCCCACCTG
>JAGDDC010000054.1 GCA_017958245.1 Lachnospiraceae bacterium | reverse complement strand
GCGACATACTCGTCGTCGGAGCAACGGGAGAGAAGACCTCGACGGGTACCGAGATCGACACGGACAAGCTTAAGTCGCTCATACTTGAAGTGAGATGAGGACAGCATATGGAAGCACAGCGTATGGAAGAAGCCGGAGGGCTTCTTCGGGCGATACTTATTGACGTGAGGAGCAGGTCAATAGGGAGGAGGATTTATGAAAAAGAAGATCATCGTGTTTGCAGTGTGCCTTTTGGCAGGGCTCATAGGCTTTCAGACCGGGAGGCTTGTCGAGGCGGGTTCTGCGAGTCCGGGTTCTCAGTCTGACCCCCTGATCACCAAGAGCTATCTCGACGAGAGGCTATCGTCGATGGGGGATCCCGGCGCTTCCGTCTCAAAGGGTTTTACCTCGACCTCTCTCAAGAAGGGGGAGACCCTCACGGTGCCTGACGGGGCGCAGCTCATCATGTACAAGGGAAACGCTTCGATCTCTGCCGGGTCTTTGATCAACCTCACGGAAGGCTCGCTCTTTAAGTCCGGAAACAGTCTTGTACTGTACAGCCTGCTCTTTTCGGCGGGGGAGACCACGATCAAGGCGAGCTCGGCGGTGACTGTGTATCTTGCATACTGAGAGCAGGGCCGATCGGGCCTCGTCTCAAATGATATAAAAACAAAGAAAACGGGGAGAAGGACATGGATTTTCTGATCAAGAGGGGCGCTGTAAAGGACATCATCCTCATCATAGTGGGAACCTTTATCATGGCGCTCGGCATCAACCTGATCTACGAACCTATGGAGCTTGTAACAGGGGGAGTTACGGGCCTTGGGATCGTCATCAAATACCTGACAAAGGATCTTTTTGACAGCGGTATGCTGGCGGACGGAATACCGGTATGGCTCACCAACATAGCTTTCAACGTGCCGCTGTTTGTCATATCTTTCTTTGTGCTCGGTCCGAAGTATATCTTCAAGACTGCCATAGCAACGGTTTCGTTGACGGTGTTCCTCTACGTGATCCCGGTACAGGCGATCTTTGAGGTGGATTACGCGCTTGCGGGCGTGTTCGGCGGGTGTTTCGCCGGTGTGGGGATCGGCCTCGTGTTCCTGACCACGGCGACGACGGGCGGAACCGATATGCTTGGAATGCTCGTGCACCACAAGAAGCCGTATCTTTCGATCCCTCAGCTGCTCATCGTGATCGACGGAGTGATAGTCATAGCGGGTGCGCTGGTCTTCGGTATCACGAAGGCCCTCTATGCCGTCATAGCGGTCTATGTCACATCGAAACTCTCTGACAGACTCCTCGACGGTCTCAAATTTGCGAAAAGCGCTTACATAGTTTCGGACAGGTACCTCGACATAGCGGAGGAGATCATGGCGAGTCTTGACCGTGGAGTGACCAGCCTTAGCGGGACCGGGATGTACTCCAAAGCGGACAAGAACGTGCTCTACTGTGTTGTTTCCAAGAAAGAGATGATCGAGGTTTTGGACATAGTGTACAAAAATGACCCCCATGCTTTTGTGACAATCAGTGATGTCCGGGAGGTTATGGGTGAGGGCTTCATAGAATATAACAAATAGAAAACACAAAATTTGTGGAAAATGATTAGTAATGACGTAAAAGTCGCGAAGGTATGTTGAATTTGGACAAATTGCAATTACAATGTTTGGTCATTTCCGACATGGATATTTTCGAAACGAAAGTGTATGATTGTTTCGGATAGAAAGAGTCTGCTGCCCGCAGGATTGCGGATTTCGGGGCGTTTTGGACCGGGAGGCGTGGCGGACAGCAAAAAACAGGAGGAAAAGCAATGGCTAATTTGTCACTGAAAAACATCCAGAAAGTTTATTCAAACGGTTTCGTTGCGGTTAGAGATTTCAATCTTGAGATCGAAGACAAAGAGTTCATCATTTTCGTAGGACCTTCAGGCTGTGGAAAGTCAACGACCCTTCGTATGATCGCAGGCCTTGAGGAGATCACACAGGGCGAGCTTTGGATCGGCGACAAGCTGATGAACGATGTTGAGCCCAAGGACAGAGATATCGCGATGGTTTTCCAGAACTACGCACTCTATCCTCACATGTCAGTTTACGACAACATGGCCTTTGGTCTTAAGCTCCGCAAGGTTCCCAAGGCTGAGATAGACAAGCTTGTACATGACGCTGCAAAGATCCTCGATATCGAGCATCTCCTCGACAGAAAGCCGAAGGCTCTGTCAGGCGGTCAGAGACAGCGTGTTGCCATGGGACGTGCTATTGTCCGCAGCCCCAAGGTATTCCTTATGGACG
>JAGDDC010000053.1 GCA_017958245.1 Lachnospiraceae bacterium | reverse complement strand
TCTATCGTATTGGGACGGCCGTCATGAAAAATGCTCAAATTTTTAAATTTTTAAGCCTCATTTTGGTTATAATCACTAAAAATGTATTGCGGTAAAAAGATTTTTAGACTATAATAAAAAATGTTTGGAGGCATTGGTTTCAGGCTATACAGAGAGCGAGGTGCGAGTATGCTGATAATAGGCAACGGACGCGTGATCACACGTGATGATGACAACCCGTTCATCGAGAACGGAGCGGTGGCAATTGACGGAAAGCTTATAAAAAAGATCGGAAGCTGCGCTGACATAAGGAAGGAATTCCCGGACGCAGACTACATTGACGCGAAGGGCGGAGTGATCATGCCCGGTATGATCAACGCTCACAACCACATTTACAGCGCGTTCTCAAGAGGACTCGCGATCAAGGGCTACGATCCCCACGGGTTCCTCGACATACTCGACGGCCTCTGGTGGACGCTCGACAGACATCTGACACTCGATGCGACAAGGATGAGCGCCGCGGCCACATTTATCGATTCCATCAAATGCGGCTGTACCTCGATGTTCGATCACCACGCAAGCTTCGCGGAGATCCCCGGATCGCTGTTCGCAATAGCTGACGAGGCGAAGAAGTACGGTATCCGTGCGAACCTCTGCTACGAGATCTCCGACCGCGACGGCAAGGAGAAGTGCGATCAGGCCATAAAGGAGAACGTCGACTTCATAAACTACTGCAAGAAGGACGACACGGACATGATCGCGGGCATGATGGGCATGCACGCGCAGTTCACCCTGAGCGATGAGACACTTCACAAGTGCATGGAGGCCAAGCCCGAGGGCGTGGGTTGCCATATACATGTCGCAGAGGGCATAGAGGACCTTCACGACTGTCTGAAGAAGCATCACAAGAGGATAGTGAACCGACTGTTCGACTTCGGTATCCTGGGCGAGAAGACTATACTCGGGCACTGCATCTATGTAGATCCTCGCGAGATGGATCTCATCAAAGAGACGGACACGATGGTCGTACACAACCCCGAGTCAAATATGGGCAACGCGGTGGGATGCCCTCCCACACTCGCAATCATGCACAAGGGGATACTCACGGGACTCGGGACCGACGGCTACACCAACGATATGTTTGAGTCCATGAAGGTCGCAAATGTGCTCCACAAACACAATCTCTGCTCCGGCAGTGTAGCGTGGGCGGAAGTTCCCCAGATGCTCTTCTACAACAACGCCGCCATGGCGAACAGATACTTCAAGACTCCTCTCGGAAAGCTCAAAGAGGGTTATGCGGCAGATGTCATCACACTGGACTACAAGCCTCTCACGCCCATGGACGGGAACAACTGCAACGGACACATTTTGTTCGGTATTTCAGGGCATTGCGTGACCTCTACAGTTGTAGACGGCAAGGTCCTCATGAAGGACAGAGAGCTCATAGGCATAGACGAGGAAGCAGTCATGGCCAAGTGCCGCGAGACGGCAAACAAGGTCTGGACAGCTATCAACAGCAGGTAGTCTGATTATTAAAAGGAGAAGGTGAGGCATATGAGTGACAGAATGATACCTATCCCGTTTGACGGATTGATGAACTGGATATTTACCGAGAGGAAGACAAAAGGCACGGTATTTGGGATCAGAAGGCCCTATGTGAGAAAGAAGGCCCAGGACCTGAAGCTTTTCGGCGAGAGGATGGAGACTCCCTTCGGACCCGCCGCAGGCCCGAACTCCCAGCTTGCGCAGAACATCATAGCTTCGTATTATGCAGGCAGCAGGTTCTTCGAGCTCAAGACCGTACAGAAGCTCGACGGAGAGGACCTGCCCGTCAACAAGCCCTGTATCCTCGCAAATGATGAGTGCTACAACTGCGAGTGGTCCACGGAGCTCTATGTTCCCCAGGCTTTCGACGAGTACGTCAAGGCATGGTGGGCATGCAAGATCATGGCTATCGAGTTCGGTCTCGGAGACCCCGACGGCTTCATGTTCAACATGAGTGTCGGCTACGATCTCGAAGGCATCAAGACAGAGAAGATAGACAGGTTCATAGAGGGCCTGAAGGACGCAAAGGACACCCCCATTTGGAAGGAGTGCAAGGCTAACTCTCTGGCTCACGTGGCAGACAACGAGAAGGTCACGGCTGAGGATATAGAGAAGTTCTCGCCCAACATTTGCACCTCGATCACGCTGTCGACGCTGCACGGCTGCCCTCCTCAGGAGATAGAGAGGATCGCGACCTACC
>JAGDDC010000052.1 GCA_017958245.1 Lachnospiraceae bacterium | reverse complement strand
GTCGCGAGCTTGCTCGCCGAATACACGGAAGCTCCTGCCTCGTTGACTATCGCGTACCTGACGGGCGCCTCGATCTCCTTTAACATCTCCACTATGACCTGCTCGGACTCGCGCGATGCCGTGCCGTTGCCGACCGAGATCAGCGAGATGTGGTACTTTCTAATGAGGTTCTTTACGATCCTCTTTGTCTCTTCAACCTTGAACTGCGGCGCCGTGGGATATACGACCACGGTGTCGAGCACCTTGCCGGTGGGATCCACGACTGCGAGCTTGCAGCCCGTCCTGAAAGCGGGGTCCCATCCGAGCACGAACCTTCCCGCAACGGGAGGCTGCATGAGGAGCTGGGCGAGGTTCTTTCCGAAGACCTTGATCGCGCCGTCCTCTGCCTTCTCCGTGAGGTCGTTCCTGATCTCACGCTCTATCGCGGGCGCTATGAGCCTCGTATAGCTGTCCTTTATGGTATCGAGCAGAGGCTGCTTCGTGTACTCGTTGTCGTTCTTTATGACGTTCTTTGCGAGGTAGTCTATGATCCTGTCCTCGGGGGCGTTGATCTTGACGGTGAGGAACTTCTCCGCCTCGCCGCGGTTGAGAGCGAGCACCCTGTGGCCCACGATCTTCTCTATGCCCTCGCTGAAGTTGTAGTACATCTCGTAAACAGACTGCGCTTTCTCGTCCTTTGCGCTCGAACTTACGGTGCCGCCCTCGGCGGTGAGCTTCCTGATATGGATCCTGTAGTCGGCCTCATCCGAGATCCTCTCTGCGATGATGTCGAGAGCTCCGGCTATGGCCTCCTCCGCCGTCTTTACTTCCTTTTCGGGATCTATATAGTCTGCGGCGATCTTCTCGAGAGGCTCTGTCACCTCCTGAGCGATGATGATGTCCGCCAGAGGCTCGAGGCCCTTCTCGATCGCGATCGTGGCCCTCGTCCTTCTCTTAGGTCTGTAAGGTCTGTACAGGTCTTCCACCACTACGAGGGTGGTCGCTGCGAGGATCTGTGCCTTGAGCTCGTCGGTGAGCTTGCCCTGCTCCTCGATGCTCGCGAGCACCTGCTCCTTCTTCTCCTCGAGGTTTCTCAGATAGAGAAGCCTCTCGTTCAGGGTACGAAGGACCTCGTCGTTGAGACCTCCCGTCACTTCCTTACGGTATCTGGCGATGAAGGGTATCGTGTTGCCCTCATCTATCAGTTTGACTGTGGCTTCCACCTGCTCGAGCCTGACTCCGAGTTCGTTTTTTCACTGTTCACATATATTCATTTGCGGTGCCTTTACCTTCCTGTCTTTTTTGTCTGATCATCACTCTTCATCGGTGTATTTCCTGGAGAGCTTTCTTGCGAGCGCTACCATGTAGGAGTCGAGGGACTTCGTCATGCCGAGCGCCTCCTTGATGTCGAAATCGACGAACTCTCCGTTGTCATAAGCGATGATCCTGTTTGAGCCGCCGGCCCTCAGGACCTCCACGGCCTTTCCGCCCATCGATGAAGCGAAAACTCTGTCCATGCACGAGGGCGTTCCGCCTCTCTGGAGCTGTCCGAGTATCGTGGCTCTCGCTTCGAGACCTGTCGCGAACTCGATGTTCTTTGCGAGGCTTTTTGAGTGTCCCACGCTCTCCGAGTTTACGATCAGATGAAGCTTCTTCCCGAGCCTCTTCTTGCTTATGATGTCGGAAATGATCCTCTGCTCGTCGCGGTCCGAACCGCGCTCCGTTACAACGTCCTCAGCGCCGTTTGCGATACCGCACCAGAGCGCATTGTAAGCCGATCTCTCACCCGCAACCTCTATGATGCTGCATCTCTCGTGGGACGCGGAAGTGTCCCTGATCTTGTCGATGGCGCGCATCGCGGTGTTGACCGCCGTGTCAAACCCTACAGTGTACTCTGTGCATGCCACGTCGAGGTCAATGGTCGCAGGGATGCCCACAACGTTGACTCCGAGGTTTGCGAGCTCACCCGCCACCTTCAGCGAGTCGTTGTTTCCTATCACGACGAGAGCGTCGATCCCCATCTCCTTTATGCATTTGACGGTCTTCTCCCTGCCCTCCTTGGTGTGTATCTCGGGGCTGTCGGCCGCGAGCAGCAGCGTGCCGCCCTTCTGCACGGTCTCGGACATGGTCTTGTTCGACATCTCAAGCGCGTCCTTTTCGAGAAGTCCGGCATATCCTCTGTATATGCCCCAGACCTTCATGTCATAGCCGATCGCAGATCTTACCACGGCACGGATGGCTGCGTTCATGCCGGGTGCGTCCTCGCCGCTCGTCATGATGCCTATGGTCTTGACGGTCTTTGTGCCTCTGCCCTTGGGCTTCTTTATCTCGTCCGTATCATCCGCGGGAAGCATGCCCTCGAAGGCCATGGTCTTTGAATCGCCCTTTCTTGTGAGCCTTCCGAGCATCGCCACCATGTGGGGGTCAAGGGTCTTCTTCATGGAGAGGGCTTCCTCCATGTCGTAGTCCACGAACTCACCGTTCTTGTAGGCTATGACTCTCTTCTCTCCGCCGTTTTTCAGTATGTCTACGGCCTTGGCTCCCATCGCCGATGCGTACACCCTGTCCTTACAGGTCGGACTGCCGCCCCTCTGCAGGTATCCGAGTATCGTCGCCGAAGTGGGCACTCCGGTCGCGTACTCTATACGCTTTGCCATGCCCTCCGAGTCGCCTATGCCCTCGGCGTTGATGATGATGTAGTGCTTTCTGCCGTTCTCACGCTTTTTCTTTATGTCCTCGATCAGCTTCTGCTCCTCGTAATTGTAGAGCTCGGTCGAGAGGACCGCCTCAGCTCCGTTTGCGATACCGCACCACAGAGCTATGTAGCCCGCGTGCCTTCCCATGACCTCGATGATACTGCATCGCTCGTGGGAGGTCGAACTGTCCCTGATCTTGTCTATGGCGTCCATAGCGGTGTTCACCGCCGTGTCAAAGCCTATCGTGTACTCGGTGCAGGCTATGTCGAGGTCGATGGTCCCCGGAACGCCTATGACGTTGATCCCTCTCTGTGCCAGCGAGAGCGCTCCGCGGAAGGATCCGTCTCCTCCTATGATCACAAGGGCATCGATCCCGTGCTTCTTGCACATGGCAGCAGCGCGGTCCTGTCCCTCCTTCGTGATCATCTCGGGACATCTCGCGGTGTAGAGGAAGGTTCCTCCTCTCTGAAGGATATCCGATACGCTGTCGGATTCAAGGTTCACGAACTCCTCATAGATCAGACCCGAGAAGCCCCTGTATATGCCCTTTACCTTCATGCCGTACGATATGGCCGATCTGACGACCGCACGTATGGTGGCGTTCATGCCGGGCGCGTCGCCGCCGCTCGTTAAGACTCCTATGGTCTTTACCTTGCAGGGCTTTGAAACCGACGCGGGCTTCGCGACGTTCAGGCCGTTCTGCTCCTTTGTCTTTGAAACTGTGCTCTTCTTTGCTGTGCTTTCAGTTTTCTTCTTTCTTTCCGCCATACTCTGTACCTTTCCGCAGGCATTTCCTGTAGCAACCGCCAGGTTGCTGCCAGTAACAGCCTTCAGGCTGCTGCAGGTAACAGTCTTCGATCTGTTGCCTGCAACGGTCCCGTAAACTGCTGCATGGATCGGTGTCGTGCCTGCCGCGGCACCGACGAAACTTGAGGGATCTGCCCTCAAACCATCCTCTTGTCAAAATCTTCGCGCCCCGCTTAAGTCTTGCCGCACCTTTGGGTGACCGTCACGAGGCCCATTTAACCGGTCTGTATGTTATCGCCACCGCGTCCTCAGAGAACGCTTCCTTTAGCTTGTCGACGAGCTCACTGCATATCCCTGTGCTCTTGCTCGCAGGGAGCGGCTTGATCGTCTTCTTGTCGCTTAAGTACACGGTGACCGCATCTCTCCCGTCATATTCCGAGATGATACTGTATAGCTTTTCTTCGCTCCTGTCAAATGACTCTTTGTCTTCGAACTTTACCCAGAGTGTTCTTTGGACTTCGTCCATCGGGAGCA
Source organism: Lachnospiraceae bacterium (assembly GCA_017958245.1). Next base: position 7,333 of record JAGDDC010000052.1, on the reverse strand, counting down.
TCTCCCTGAGTATGAGCTTGGCGTCCTTGTCGTCCTCGGCCGAGGCCCTCCCTCTTATGAGGACCTTTCGGTCTTCGTAAAGCTCCCTTGAAAGCCTCTCATAGTCCTTGGGGAACACCATGACCTCTACCGTCCCGTAGATGTCCTCCACAGTGAGGAAGGCCATCACGCTGTTGCTCCTCGTCGTCTTGACGTTCTTGTCCGTGATGATGCCGCCTATCACGTAGAACTCCCCGTCCTTCACGGCGGCCTGGTCAGTCTCCTCGTCGAGCACGAAATCTGCCGTTGTTGCCGTGACGTTCTTGTCAAGGAGCGGTTCGTAGGCCTCGAGCGGATGTCCGCTCACGTAGAGCCCGAGGACTTCCTTTTCAAACGCGAGTATCTCTTCTTTCGAGTACTCGGGGACGTCGGGCAGCTTTATCTGCATGCTCTTCTTGGTCTCCTCGTCAACTATGTCAAAGAGGCTCATTTGCCCGGAGAGAGAATTCTTCTTGTCCCTGGCCACCTCGTCGAGCACGTAGCCGTAGATCATCATGAGCTGCTTTCTGTTGCCCGGAAGCGAGTCCAAGGCTCCCGCCTTGATCAGGTTCTCGATCGTGCGCTTGTTCGCCTCGCGGTTTGAGAGCCTTGAGATGAAGTCCTTGATGTCCGTGAACTCCCCGCCCGTCTTCCTCTCTCTCACGATCTCGTCGGCCACGTTCGCGCCGAGCCCCTTGATCGCAGTGAGGGAATACCTTATGCAGCCGTCGCTCTCAGTGAACTTCGAGCCGCTTGAGTTGACGTCGGGGGGAAGGAGTCTGATCCCCATCTGTCTGCATGTGTGTATATAGCCCGTGACCTTGGCCGAGTTGTCGATGACCGAGGTCATCAGTGCAGCCATGAAAGCCACAGGGTAGTAGCATTTGAGATATGCCGTCTGGTAAGCCACCACAGCATAGGCCGCGGCGTGTGATTTGTTGAAGGCGTACTTCGCAAAATCCATCATCTCGTCGAAGATCTTGTCTGCGGTCTCCTCGGGTATGCCTATGGCAAGGCAGCCTCTGACGTTCTGCTCGGGATCTCCGTAGACGAAGTTCTTGCGCTCCCTCTCCATGACGTCGTGCTTCTTCTTGGACATGGCGCGCCTTACAAGGTCGCTCCTTCCGAAGCTGTAGCCCGCGAGATCCCTGACGATCTGCATGACCTGCTCCTGGTAGACTATACAGCCGTGCGTGGGCTCGAGTATGGGCTCGAGCTCGGGGCAGTCGTACACTATGCTCTCCGGCTCGTTCTTGCCCTTGATGTACTTTGGTATGAAATCCATCGGCCCGGGCCTGTACAGCGAGATGCCCGCTATGACGTCCTCTATGTTCTCGGGCCTGAGCTCCTTCATGAAGCTCTTCATGCCCGCGCTCTCAAGCTGGAAGATCCCGTCGGTCTTGCCTGAGCCCATGAGCTCAAACACCTTTTTGTCGTTCAGATCGATCTTTTCTATGTCAAGATCCGCCGGTGCCTTCCCGGATTCTATGGCTATCTTCACCGCGTCACGTATGACCGTGAGGGTACGGAGCCCAAGAAAATCCATCTTGAGCAGCCCCAGCTCCTCAAGCGTCGTCATGGTGTACTGCGTGGTCACGATCCCGTCTGCGTTCTTTGAGAGCGGGACGTAATCGTCTGCGGGCGCGTTGCTTATGACGACTCCCGCTGCGTGCATCGAGGTGTGCCTCGGAAGTCCCTCAAGTCTCCTCGATATGTCGATGAGGCGGCGTATCTCGTCATCGCTCTCGTAAGCGAGCCTGAACTCGGGGCTCGTCTCCAGCGCCTTGTCGAGTGTTATGTCGAGCTCCTTGGGGACCATCTTCGCTATCTGGTCGACCCTCGCGTAGGGCAGGTCAAGCACCCTCCCGACGTCGCGGAGCACGCCTCTCGCGGCAAGCGTACCGAAGGTCACGATCTGCACGACCTTGTCCTTGCCGTACTTTTCGACCACGTAGTCTATGACCTCGCCGCGCCTCTCATAGCAGAAATCGATGTCGATATCGGGCATGGTCTGCCTCTCCGGGTTCAAGAACCTCTCGAACAGGAGGTTGAACCTCGTGGGCTCGATGTTCGTGATCTCGAGGCAGTAGGAGACGATGCTTCCCGCGGCGCTCCCGCGCCCCGGTCCCACTGCGATCCCCTGCGACCTCGCATAGTGTATGAAATCTGACACGATCAGGAAATAGTCTATGAAGCCCATGTTCTTTATCGTGTCGAGCTCGTAATCAAGTCTCTCCTTCAGTTCTTTGAGCTTCTCCTGCGAAACGTCCGCGTATCTCCTCGCAAGGCCCTCGTCGCAGAGCTTCCTCAGGTACTGTTCCGCGGTCATCCCGCCAGGGACGTCAAACTTCGGCAGCTTGTAGTGGCCGAATTCTATCTCGACGTTGCACCTCTGTGCGATCTTTACCGTGTTGTCGAAGGCCTCGGGGACGTTCGGGAAGACCTGTCTCATCTCTTCCTCGCTCTTCAGGTAGAACTGTCCGCCCTCGTAGCGCATCCTGTCGGTATCCGAAAGCTTTTTCTGCGTCTGGATGCACAGCAGCACATCATGCGGTCCCGCGTCCTCCGCGTAGGTGTAGTGAACGTCATTTGTGACTACAAGGCCTATGCCCGTCTCCTTGCTCATCCTGAGCAGATGGGCGTTGACCTTCCTCTGCTCGGGGATCCCGTGATCCTGCATCTCGAGGAAGTAGTTGTCCTTCCCGAATATCCTCTCGTGGCGCAGCGCCGCTTCCTTTGCCTTGTCGTACTCGTCCCTTGCAAGGAGTGAATTGACCTCACCCGCAAGACACGCCGAGAGCGCTATGATCCCCTCGTGGTACTTCTCAAGCACCTCCATGTCCACCCTGGGCTTGTAATAGAACCCCTCCGTGAAGCCCTTCGAGACTATCTTCATGAGGTTCTTGTAGCCCGTGTCGTTCTCGGCGAGGAGTATCAGGTGCCTGTAGCGCTCGTCGCTCACGGATGCCTCTTTTTCAAAGCGAGACCCCGGCGCGACGTACACCTCACAGCCTATGACCGGCTTCACACCCACAGCCCTGCAGGCCTTGTAGAAGTCGATCACGCCGTACATCACTCCGTGGTCCGTTATGGCGAGCGAATCCATGCCAAGCTCCGCGGCTCTCGCAACTATCTCTTTTATCTTGCTTGAGCCGTCGAGCAGGCTGTACTCGGTATGAACATGTAAATGCGTAAATGCCATCTGTTTTCCTTTTGAACTCCCCGGCCTTTACTTCCAGTCGGGATTTACAGGTGTCGGTCTCGCAGGATCGAACACATCCGCGGGGTCAAAGAAGTACTGCAGCTTCTCGGGCGTGTGGTAGAGCCTCTCACCGTCCGCGTTGATCCTGCCCATCCTGAAGTACTCGTCATGGATCTGGATCCAGTACTGGGCGCTGTCAACGTTGCAGAAATAAGTGAAGCCCGCTTTCTTTAAATACTCGTACTTCTCACCCTTGTAACCTCTCCAGTCGCATATGTCCGCGCCGAAAGGGTAGATGTAGATATCCGTGGGTCCGAGGATCGGTTCGACCTCGGCCTTCCATTTGTCCGTGTCGTAGATGACCTTTTCAACGGAGTTGGTAGTCATGCTGGTGTGAGTGTAGCTGTGGCTCGCGAACTCCCAGCCGTCGGCCTTGATCGCGTCCGCCACTTTGGTGGCCTCCTCCTGGAGCCTTGCAAGCTCCTTCTTGCCCTCCTCGGTCTCGAGGTCGTGCATGTGCCATCCCGTATCGTACCCCAGTGCTCCCTCGTAACCGGTGACTGCGAGTATCCCCTTGTCTCCCCTGTACGAGAAGTCGGGGTGTTCCTCGAGGAAAGCGTCAACTATGGGAAGCATATCGTACTCGCCGTAGTGAACCTTGCCCTCAGCGTCGAAGTACTCACACGTGGGCTTGCCGTCCTCCCCGATCACAAGCCTCTCCGCGAAGCCGTTGTTTTCCATGTATTTGTAGTAGTTTACGTCATCCTGGGACAGAACGAAGGGTATCTTGCCCTCCGGGAGCAGTATGGGCTGTGCCTTGAGCTTCGTGTTGCCCTCCGCGTCGGTCTCCCAGTTCGCGATCCTGTGGATGCTTATCAGGACGTAGCCTCTCTCGTACATCTGCTCAAGCATCTTTTTGAACTCTTTGACCGTCGTCATGTACCTGTTGTAGCCGACGGGCTGAGAGCTTCCCTTGCCAAATGCCCTGTCCGTGTCGACTATGAGTGAATGAACGAAGAGGTGGCTGATCTTTGTGTTGTCCGGCCACACGACGAGCGCCGCCTTCTGCGCCTCGTAGCCTGCGATCTTCGCGGTCAGATCAGGTTCCTTCGCGTAGTCGTCGATCCCTTTTATCTGCTCGATCGCAGCGTCGTAATCATACATGAGCGCCAGCTTGTCGGCCTGAGCGGTCACGCTCGCTATGAGCTCCTCGCGCTGTTTTTTCTCTTCCTCCCGCCTGAGCCTCTCAAGCTCCTCGGCAGATATGGTGGGCGTGGGTGTGGGCTCTTCCTTCTCCTTTGCCTCGGCGCCCGCAGTGGCTACGGTCTCCTCTGCCTTTGTGTCGCTGCCGCCTATCGCCTTTACGGCAAATATGACGACCAGTACGACCAGAACAAGTGCCTCACCGATGAGCAGCCATCTGAGTGTCTTTTTTCCATTCTTCGATCTCATGCTCTTTACCCCTCCGTATGCTCTTCTTGCGCGTTTTCGTTCCCTTTTTCCCCTTATGCGCAAGGGCTTTTGCCAAGCCCTTTCCAACTTATAATTTTACCACATCGGGCCATGTTTCTGCAAGAAAAGTTTGAGCCGCCGCACCCCGGTGCGACGGCTCATGTTTACTCACTTAAAAAGTTTACTATGCTCTTTAAAGCGTCATCCTCGTCCTTTCCGCTCACGAGCACCTCGATCTGCCCGTTCTCGGACTGTGCCTTGTTCATGATGCCGAGGAACGTCATCATGCCCATGATGCTCTTTGCGTTGACCTTCTTGTCCTTGTACTCGAAGTAGATGCTGCTCTCATAGCGGCTCGCCTCCTGAACGAGTTTGGCGATCGGACGCTTGTCCAGGTCCTCGGTAAGGTTACATGTTACTTTCTGTGATGTCATCTTCAAAATCCTCCCCTTAAACTTCGGCCGACAGTCATTTGCCATGACCTCCCTCAAGGCGTCCCGCCCCTCAGGCCGTCGGCGATCCTTCCAAGTTTCTTCAGTCGGTGGTTCACGCCCGATCTTCCGATAGGCGGATCCATCATGTCGGACAATTCCTGAAGAGAACTGTCCGGGTAGCTGATCCTCAGCCTTGCCACCTCCTCAAGTCCTTTTGCGAGCTTAGAAAGTCCAAGCTTCTCCTCTATGAGCCTGATATCTTCTATCTGCTTGCCGGCAGCGGCCACGGTCTTGCCGATGTTCGCTGTCTCGCAGTTGACCTGACGGTTTACGTTGTTGCGCATCTCTTTCAAGATACGCACATTCTCCATGTTCATCATGGATACGTGAGCTTCCATCACGCTCAGCGCGTCGACTATCTTCGATCCGTCCTTTATGTAGACTATGATATACTTTTCTTTTCTGATCAGTATCCTCGCCTCAAGGTCAAATGAGTCCGCCACCATCTCTATCTGGTGCGCCTGCTTCATGTCCCTTGCGATGATCTCAAAATGATAGGTCTTCTCGGGGTCAGACACCGATCCCGCAGCCAGGAACGCTCCGCGAAGGAAGGCCCTCCTGCAGCACTGCTGTGTGATCACGACGTCCGACACGTAGATGATGCCTGTCTCGCGCGCCTTGCAGACGTCGCACTTTAAGACCTCGAAGATCCTGTTCCTGAGCCCTTCGTCTTCTATGCTCACCCGGTAGATCTTCTTGCCCTTGTTCTTCGTTTGGGACACCTCAACGGACTCGGAAAAGAGCTTTCTTATGAGTTCGGCGAGCTTGTCCGCGGTGGCTTTGTTCTCCCCGAAGAGTACTATCCCCTCCCCGGTGACCGAAGCTCCGACAGACAGTATGCCTGCCATCTCCGCGATCCTGCAGTGCCTTGCGTTGCTGATCCTCTCCGCAAGCTCCGCCTTTATATCTTTTGAAAAGGACATATCCCTTCTCCCGGTTGTTGCAGACTATGGTAAGTCCGATGCCTGCGTCTCTAAAACTTGCCCAGGCGCCTCACCTCAGGCTCGAGCATGACGCCCGAGTTCTCGTACACGCGCTCCCTGACTTTGTCTATGAGCTCCGCCACGTCAGCTGCGGTCGCAGTACCCTCGTTTATGATGAAGTTCGCGTGCTTCTCGGAAACTGCCGCGCCTCCGACCTTCATCCCCATCAGTCCGGCCTCCTGTATGAGCTTGCCTGCGTAGTTGCCCTCGGGTCTTTTGAACACGCTCCCCGCGCTCGGATACTCGATGGGCTGTCTGTCCCGTCTCGCTCTGAGCTGCTGGTCGACCTTGAACAGGATCGTCCCGGGATTGCCCTTCTTCAGATCAAAGCGGGCGGTTAGCACTATGTCCCTCTCGTGGTCCTCGTCCTGAAACACGCTGTGCCTGTATCCTAAAGAGAGCTCCTCTGCCTTAAGTGTCCCGATCCTCCCGTCCTCAAAGAGCACTTCGACACTCTTTATGCAGTCCTTTATCTCTCCGCCGTAGGCTCCCGCGTTCATCACGACCGCGCCCCCGACACTTCCGGGGATCCCCGTCGCGAACTCGAAGCCTTCATAGCCCATCTTGCTTATCTCTTTTGCCTTCTTTGAGAGCGACTCTCCAGCGGAAAGCACCGCCTCAAGCCCGTCTTCTCTCTCCGTGAGGCTTGTGTCCGTCTTTAAGGCTCTCGTGCAGATCACGCACCCGTCATACCCCTCGTCCGAGACCAGAAGATTGGTCCCGTTGCCTATGACAAAGAAGTCGAGGCTGTTCTTCCTGCACTCTCTGATGACCAGGGCAAGCTCCTCCACGCTCGAGGGGAGGGCGAAGAACCTGGCCGGTCCGCCTATCTTAAAGCTCGTGTAGTCAGCAAGTCTGACACCTTCCGTAACTATGCGTTCTGCTCCGGAACCTTCAAACATCCCGTGTCCTCCAAAATGCCGTGCCGCACTGTCTCACTATCTATATACCATCATTCTTTAGAAAAAACAAATTGTTTTGGGCGTCCTACACTTTTTTTGTTTATATAAACAAATAAGTGTGGAAACTCTATCTTTGATTGTGGGAAATGCACAACGAAAGTGAAACCCTACCTCCCCTGCAGATCGAAGAGGCAGAGTGCCGCTGCGCCGCAGATCCCGGCGTCGTTTCCGAGAGTTGCGAGCATCACGTCACGCCCTCTCAAAACCCCTATGTGGTTGTCG
>JAGDDC010000051.1 GCA_017958245.1 Lachnospiraceae bacterium | reverse complement strand
TTTGCGACAACGGTAGAAGCTAAGTAAATTGCGGGATTGGCGCTGGGGCTATCAAAGTTGAAAGAAGATTTAACAATTTACTAATAGAAAGGAAAGCATATGCGTTATATCAAGGATCTGCGGGAGGGGGATTCCTTAAAGGAAGTCTTTTTCTGCAAGCAGTTCAATCAGTTAAAGACGAAGGTGGGCAAGACTTACTATGCCATCACTCTTCAGGACAAGACGGGGACTCTTGACGCCAAGGTCTGGGATCTCGGGCCGGGGATCGAGCATTTTGAGGCGCTCGATTTCATACATGTCGAGGGGACGATCACCAGCTACCAGGGGGCGCTGCAGCTGAACGTTTCGAGGCTGTTCAAGGCGTCGGAGGGGTCCTACGACCCCACGGACTACATGCCTTCGACCGAGAAGGACGTGAAGGCGATGTTCGCGGAGCTTATGAGCTACATAGAAAAGGTGAAGGAGCCGCATTTGGCGGAACTCCTCAAAAGCCTGTTCGTGGAAGACAAGGAGTTCATAAAGGAGTTTGTGAAGCGCTCCGCCGCAAAGACCGTGCACCACAGCTTTATGGGCGGGCTTTTGGAGCACACGCTGTCCGTGACGCAGAACTGTGATTATTTCGCGGATCATTATCCGATGCTCAACAGGGATCTGCTGCTGACGGCGGCTATCTGCCACGATATAGGAAAGGTCGAGGAGATATCGGATTTCCCTGCCAACGACTACACCGACGAGGGCAACCTGATCGGACATATAGTTGTCGGGGCGGAGATGGTTTCGGAGCGAATAAAGAAGATACCCGGGTTCCCGAAGGTGCTCGGACAGGAGCTGCGCCACTGCATACTCGCGCACCACGGCGAGCTGGAGTTCGGATCGCCCAAGAAGCCGGCCATAGCGGAAGCATTTGCGCTGAACTTCGCGGACGCGGTCGATGCGAAGATGGAAACTTTAAAGGAGCTCTTTTCGGGGTATGATGACAAGACGACATGGCTCGGCTTCCAGAAGTTTCTCGACGGGAACATAAGAAAGACTTGAGCAGGCTCAGCCGCAGGACGGAAAATGCTTGAAAGCAGGGATGGTTCATGGAAGCTATCAAAAAAAACGACAGGATAAAGATCAGGATAACAGACCTCGGAAATGACGGCGAGGGGATCGGGCATCTCGAGGAAGCATCGGGTCTCACGGTATTCGTAAAACACGCGATACCGGGGGACCTTGTTCTTGCTCTGGTGCTCAAAGTAAAGAAAAGCTACGCATTTGCAAAAGTCCTGGAGGTGATCGAGGCATCGCCGTTCAGATGCGAGCCGGAGTGCCCCATAGCCGGCAAATGCGGTGGCTGTCAGCTCCAGAACATGAGCTATGAAGGCCAACTAAAGTACAAGGCCGGGAAGGTAAAAAATGACCTGATGCGGATCGGCGGGGTGGTTTTTGCAGACGGGGAAGACGGATCTGCAGGCCCTGTGTTTGAGCCGATCGTGGGCATGGAAGAGCCGCTGAGATACCGAAACAAGGGGCAATTCCCGGTGGGTTTTGACGGGAAAGAGATAGTTGCAGGGTTCTACAGGGAGAGAACACACGACATAGCAGACACGGAGGAGTGTCTTCTCCAGCATCCCGTCACCTCGTATGTGATCCGCGCCGTCAAGGCCTATATGGCTTCTGCGAAGATCGAGCCTTACGACGAGGCCACGCGCCGCGGGACGGTGAGGCACATCCTCGTGAGGGTGGGTTATGCCACGGGAGAGGTCATGGTCTGTCTCGTGGTAAACGCAAAGAGGCTCAGAGAGACTGAGCAGCTCGAAAACATGCTTAAGACTGCGATAGAGGATTACGAACGCGAACGCGCAGGAAGCGGGGCGGAAGGCGTGGATCTGTTCCCAAAGCACCCCTACTGCAGGCTTGCTTCCCTGTCCTACAACATAAACACCGAGAACACCAACGTGATCCTCGGTGAGAAGGTGGTGAACCTCCTCGGACCCGGATATATAAGGGATGTCATCGGGATAACGGGCGGAGGCGCGAAAGCAGAGGGCGAGAGTTTTGGAAATGCGCCCGCAGAGGGTATAACATACAGGATATCGCCGCTCTCGTTCTACCAGGTGAACCCTGTTCAGACAGCGAAGCTCTACGCCACAGTCCTCGAATATGCCGTCATGACCGGAGAGGAGACCGTGTGGGATCTGTACTGCGGGATAGGGACTATTTCCCTGTTTCTTGCAAAGCGTGCAAAGCGGGTCTACGGAGTTGAGATCGTGCCTCAGGCAGTGGAGGATGCGAGGAAGAACGCAAGGGAGAACGGCATCGACAACGCAGAGTTCTTCGTCGGTGCGGCAGAGGAAGTCCTGCCCGCAAAATACCGTGAGGATCCCTCGATGCGGGCGGATGTCGTGGTGGTGGACCCGCCGAGAAAGGGGTGCGCCCCCGCGCTTCTTGACTGCGTGGCGGCCCTTGAACCCCAAAAGATCGTCTATGTCTCCTGCGACCCCGCCACCCTGTCGAGGGACGTCAAACGCATCGCCTCACACGGTTACGAGGTGAAGAGGGTTAGGCCCGTCGACATGTTCCCGCAGACGGTGCATGTGGAGACTGTGGTTCAACTTTCCAAGGGAGATATCAACAAAGGAAGTCTGGAGAGAAAAAGTGTTGAAAAGGCCGGTGATACGGGGATAATCAGCGGTTACAGTAAAGGAAACAAGGCGCCTGAAACAACAAACGTAAAGATAGATTTCTCCTTGGAGAACCTTGATCTGTCGGAGCTGAAGGGCAAAGCGACATATGAGCAGATAAAGGATTATGTGAGGGAACAGACTGGATTCAGAGTATCATCATTATACATTTCCCAAGTGAAGAGAAAGTGTGGTTTGGAAGTCGGAGAAAGCTACAACAAGCCCAAGTCAGAAGATGTCAGACAGCCTCAGTGTACGCCGGAGAAAGAAGAGGCGATAATGCAGGCACTCAGGTATTATGGGATGATTTAAATGAGGGGAAAGCATTTGTATGAAATGGATTTTTTTTGATCTTGGCTCAACATTGATTGATGAAAGTGATGTGTATAAAAGCCGCTGTGAATACGCAATCAGACAGCTAAGCATAGATCCGGCAGAGTTTATGAACAAGGTTTATGAGGAAGCAAAGCTAAGCCCGACACCTATTAGGACGGCGGCCAAAGCTTATGGAGTAGTATTGCCGCCCTGGGATAGTAGCCTGGAAAAGCTGTATGAAGCTACTCACGATGTGGTCAGATGTTTATACGGAAAATACAAGCTTGGGATCATTGCGAACCAGGTGGAGGGAACGCAGGAACGGATCGACAGCTGGGGTATAGGAAAGTACTTTGATGTTGTTATGGCTTCAGCAGAAGCCGGGTGTGCAAAGCCTGATCTGAAGATTTTTTCTATGGCACTCGATAAGGCAGAATGCAAGCCTTCAGATGCCATTATGGTTGGAGACCGGTTGGATAATGATATTTTCCCTGCAAAAAAACTGGGAATGAAAACGGTATGGGTACGTCAGGGTTATGCCATATATCAGAGCATAGATGACGAGAGCAAAAAGCCGGATTTTATTGTTGACTGCATAGATGAGTTAAGGGGACTGGGGGAGATATTCTTTGAAAATAATTGATTTTTATGCCAGTGATGATAAGGCTCACTGGCTTTCAGAAATAAAAAAGAGCGACTGGGGAGCCGGTAAATACCTATATGAACTGCTTCGTGATCAGAAACTGAAGGAACTGTGCGGTGAGTGGGCTAAGGTGCTTCTTCTTGTTGATGATGAAAGACTAATTTCGTTTTGTACGTATGCTGAGCAGGATGATGTACGGGAACCG
>JAGDDC010000050.1 GCA_017958245.1 Lachnospiraceae bacterium | reverse complement strand
GAGAAGATCGCTCTGATCGAAGCTCTCGTCGTAGACGAGCTGACGCCCACGCCGTAGGTGATCTTTCCGCTGTCCGGATCCATCAGGTGTATGTATGCTGCTGCCTGAGCGTTGGAACCCTCGCGCAGAGCGTGTTCCGAGTAGTCGAGGATCCGAAGCGTCCGGCCGAGCTCCCTCGCGATACCGATCTTGACGGCATCGATAGGTCCGTTACCTCTCGCCTCGAAGGTCTTCTCAACTCCGTGGTCTGTATAGGTTATGGTCGCGTGGGTGTGGAACTCGTCCATGACGGGCGCAGCGCCGTCGAGGAAGTCATCTGCGACTTCGTCTCCGGTGTTGACGTCCTCCATCCTCGCGGACCTGAAATGATAAGGTTCTTTCGCGTCGATGTAGTGAGTCTTGAACTCCCACATGATGCGGTTGGAATCGAGTTCTCCCTCCTCCTCGGTGATGGCCTGGATGATGTCCGAGAACTCCTTCTGCATCCCCTTAGGCAGCTTGAAGCCGTGGTGGATCTCCATGATGAAGGCGATCCCGCCCATGCCCGACTGGCTGTTGATCCTGACGATCGGCTCGTATACGCGCCCCACGTCGACCGGATCGATCGGCAGATAGGGGATGTTCCATATCTTGCTGTCGCGCTCTGCCATGACCTTCATGGCCTTGCTGATCGCGTCCTGGTGGCCTCCCGAAAAAGCCGTGAACACGAGAGTCCCCGCGTAGGGGTGTCTCGGGTGTACGGGCATCCTGCACAGGCGCTCGTAGGCCTCCTTGATCTCGAGCACGTTCTCGAGGTTGAGCTTGGGGTTGATGCCCTGCGACATGAGGTTGTAAGCGAGCGTCATGATATCCACGTTGCCCGTGCGCTCCCCATTTCCAAAGAGAGTCCCCTCTATGCGGTCCGCGCCCGCAAGCATCCCAAGTTCAGATACCGCGATGCCCGTTCCCCTGTCGTTGTGCGGGTGTATGCTGATCACAAGACGGTCGCGCCTTGCGAGTCTGTCGCTCATCCACTCTATGCGGTCGGCGAACACGTTCGGCGTGTTGGTCTCCATGGTGGTCGGGAGGTTGACGATCATCTTGTCGCGCTTCGTGGGCTGCCAAACCTCGGAGACAGCGTCGCATATCTCGAGCGCAAAGTCGAGCTCCGTGTCCATGAAGCTCTCGGGCGTGTACTCGAGCCTGAGCCGCCCCGGGAAGTACTTCGCAAACTCCTTGACCTGCTGTGTGGTCTTCACCGCGATCTGCTCAATCTCTTTCTTCTCCATCCCAAAGACGACGTCTCGCTGTATCGGGGACGTCGGGTTGTAGATATGGAATATGACATTTGACAGGCCCTCGATCGACTCAAAGGTCTTCTCGAGCAAATGATCCCTGCACTGCGTCAGCACCTGTATCGATACGTCGTCGGGGATCAGCCTCCTGTCATGCAGTTGTCTTATGAAGTCAAATTCGATCTGCGAAGCGGAAGGGAAGCCGACCTCGATCTCCTTGAAGCCCAGTTTTACGAGCATCTTGAAGAACTCGATCTTCTCCTCGACTGCCATGGGCTCGATGAGAGCCTGGTTGCCGTCGCGCAGGTCTACGCTGCACCACACGGGTGCAGACTTGATGATGGCCGAGGGCCACTTCCTGTCAGGAAGCTCGACCCCGGGCCTTCTTGTGTAATGTTTATAGTTAAGCATATCTCACCGGTTTCTCCGGCATAAACGCCGGCTGGTCTTTATCGGAAACTCCTCCGCTTAAGCGGTCGGTTCGAGCGAAACCATCAGGTTGGTCTCCTCGAGCACTATCGAGCTGTCAGTGGCCGCACCGAGCTTGACGCTGTGCGTCCCTTCATCAAGCGTAGCAACGTCCGCGTACAGATGCAGGTCGGACGCCGTGATACTCTCCTTAAGCTCTGGGGTCACATATACACCCACCGTGACGCGCTCGGAGCCGTACAGCGAGGCCGCCAGCCCATTTGCGAGATTCCTGAAATCTATATCCGACGCAGTGATCTCAACGATCACTCTCTCAAGCTTCACGATGTCTACGACCGCGGCGATGGTCACGTTGTCGTCGATCGCGTGGTAGGTGTCCCCGAACTTCTCCTTGAGTACCTCAGACAGGTCATAGGACTGCTCGACCGTCTTGTCCATATCGGTTATGTCGCACGCTACCGAGATCTTCTCGATCCTGTCGAGATCCGCCTGCTCGCCCGCTATGGTCACGGTCGAAGGAGCGAAGTCGACTCCGGTGACAGCAAAACCCTGGGCGGGATTGCCCTTTGCGACCACATCGAGCGCCACCTCTTTCGTGGGCAGGATGTCCACCTTCACGCTGACCTGATCCTGACTGAAGCTCAGCTTCATGGGGTCTATCGAGTTGCCCTCGGTGTCGATCGCCACGGGTGTGGCCTCAACCTCGAAGGATTCCTTTCTTCCCTCGACGTCTATATAGACCACGACTTCCTTGACCTTGGCTACCTGCGAAGCCGCACCGGTGACCTGGATGAGCGATGTCACGCTGTTGTCGAAAGCCTTGTAGCCCTCGCGCACTTCGCCCTCGTGTACTATCCTCAGGCCGAATGACTGTGTCTCCGAATCCTCGAGCTTGATCGACATGGTCTCGGTCCTCGCCGTCAGTATCAGCTCACCCTCGTCGTACTTGGGGCACGAAGCCTCGATGTTTACGAGGTAGATGTTTGACATGGTACTGAAATCCGCGACTGCCCTCAGATCCGAATCCGAGATGTTGTCAACGATCGAGCGCTTGCCCTCGACCTTTATGTCGATGGTCTCGCCGGACTCGATGCTGTACTGATATCCCTTGGAGGTCACCACCTCCTCGTTCGTCACCTTGACCGGTATGTTGTAGAAAGTCTCGGTCACGACCGGATCCTCGACGTTCATGATGATGAACCATAGCAGCGCCGCAAGGAGCACAGACACGATCTTTAAGACAATGTTCTCAGTCAGAAATTGCTTTAATTTTGTTTTTGTCTTTCCAAAAATGTCTCTTTTTAGGTTTTG
>JAGDDC010000049.1 GCA_017958245.1 Lachnospiraceae bacterium | reverse complement strand
TGTCTGGTATTGATTGGTTTTGCACACCGTTCTAATTCTATCACGTTTTTTTCCAAAATGCACCCACTTTTTTTGCTTTTTCTGCCGCCCTCCCCTTTTCAGTCAAAAACTATCCTCAAAGCTCCCTCCTCGCCTACGTGCCTGATCTCGTAACCCGCACTCTCAAGGCGCTCAAGAGTCTCCTTGTGCGGATGCCCGTATCTGTTCTCTTTTGCGGCGGAAATGACCGCCACGGGCTCTTCTCCCCTGACAGTCAAAAGAAAGCGCTCCGAGCTCGAATACCTGCTGCCGTGATGTGCGACCTTCAGCACCTTAAAGCTGCTCTTCTTTGCACCGAGGCGTTCTGTAAGCTCCTCCTCCGCTCTGCCTCCGATATCGCCCGTCAGGAGCAGCAGGCCTTCCCCGTCCTTTGACACGGAGAGTATGAGGGAGGACTCATTTGAGGAGGCGGAATGAAGCTCTGCCCCCGGCGCCTCACAGACGAGCTCCGTGTCCCCCGATATCACCCTGTCGCCCGGGAAGAGGTTTATCACCCCGATCCCAACCAAAGCCGCCTTTTGTTTTACCTCCTCAAAGCCCGAGTCACTGAAGGGCAGGATGATGCGGTTTATGAGCAGATCCCCCCTGTAGTCGCTTATCCCAAACTCCTGTGTCTCGTCCTTCCTGTAACCACCTGCGACCAGCCTGTCCAGTGCGTCACATATCCCGCTTATATGGTCCCTGTCGGCATGAGTCAGGAACCATGCGTCCACTATGGCTGCTCCCTCGTGCTTAAAGAACGGCGCGAGCACGTTTTTCCCAAGCTTTTTCTGCGACGTGCTTCCGCCGTCCACCATATAGACCGCGTTTCCTGCTTCCAGACAGATCCCGTCACCCTGCCCGACATCGAGAAAGACTGCCTCGGGGTCTGCATGCCCCACGGGCACGAGCAGGAGGGCCGCTGCCAGAGCGAACAAGACCGTTGCAGGGATCCCCGGTCCTGCCTTCCCCTTTGTTTTTCCGAGCATGACCTGCACCGCTCCCTCACCGCGCAGACAGCACTCGCGCTTTATCCTTGCCTTCCTTCTCCTTATGTCAAGGCCGAGCAGAAGCTGCGCAGGGTAATACAGCATGATCTTCCAAAGGGGCTGAGCCCCCGTTATCACGGTGTGGAAGGGAAGGCTCTCCGCTACGGAGCATATGGTCCTAAAGAACAGGAGTATGTAATGAGGGACACCCGCGAGCACCGCGCAGAGCCCGTCTGAGAGCCACGCTGCCCCGAGTGCCTGCGACAGGCCTGACAGCGCGACCATCAGGAAGACAAAGAGCAGCACGAGAGGCATGAGAGGCGCAGTGACGAGGTTTACGAACAGAGAATACAGCGGGAACTCAAAGTAGATCGATATCATGACCGGCAGGATCATCATATAAACGCTTACAGTAGGAGCAAAAAGACTCTTTTTAAAGACGGGGAGCCACACCGCGATCCCAAATGCCGCCCCGAAGGAGAGCAGGAAGCCTCCGTCGCTTATCATGGCAGGGTTTGCGGCGAGCAGCGTGATGAGGCTCAAAGAGAGAGCTGAAACCGAGTCGTAGCATTTGCCGGTGATCTCTGCGAGAAGGAGGACGCACATCATGAGAAGGGCTCTGAAGGCGGACACCGAGAAGCCCGTGACGGCGCAGTAGAACAAGGCCAGCGCAAATGCAGCCGCCCCGGCGGGCTTTCTTGCGAGCTTAAGCTTTCTCAAAAGCCTGTAGGTCGCAAGCCCCGCTATCGATATGTGCAGGCCCGAGATCGCCATGATGTGCATCATCCCGTTCTTCCTGTACATCTCGGAGGTCTCCTCATCCATGAGGCTTTTGTCTCCCACCGTGAGCGCGATCAGCTGGGAGGCGTCCTCCGGCTCAAAAAGCCTCGAGACCGTCTCCTCATAGTAATCGTACACCTGCCTTATGAGCTCATTTGGGAAGCTCTCTTCGTCCGACAGAACGACTATGCTGTCCGGGTACACACTCGCGCCTATGCCCCGGGCAGCGTAATACTCGAAGCTGTCAAATTGGCCGGGGTCGGTGGACTTTTTAAAAGGGGTCATGTCTCCTCTCACGAGGATCACGTTCCCCACGTGAAGTTTTTTGGGATCTGTGCGGGAAGGATCGTCCCGCTTAAGAAATATCAGAGATTTAAACCTTAGATCTGTGTCTTTGCTGTCTGTGCGCAGTCTGCATTCATCGAGGGTCACCCTTACGGTGTCCCCGCCTCCGCGGATATCTTCTATCCTTCCCGAAAGAGATGCCTCCTTCTCTCCCTCAAACTCTGCGAGCTCAAGCTTCCTCCTTTCGGATACCGACGAGAGTATAAAGGCTGTAAAGAAAAGGCAGACGGAAACAAAAGCAAACACGCGCAGGCTCCGCTCCCCCATCGCATAAAGCGACCTTAGGGCACGGAACTTAAGGCAGTCTTTGCCTTTCCTCCGGGATCTCAAAAACAGGAAGAACAAGACGGCAGCAAGAGCTGCGGGGATCAGAAAAGCAGGTGCTTTCGATCCCGCGAACCGCTGCCAGAGGATACCGCAGACGAAGCAGACCGCCATGAGAGTGAGCGGTCTCTTCATATGACCTCCGGTCTTTTTGCTTATTCGGATATGAGTTCAAGGTTCCTCTCAAAGATGCCCGAGAGGCTCTTTCCCTCGACAGATCTGTCAGCCTCGCCCTCGATCGTTATCACTACCTTCGATACGGTGGGAAGCTCACACAGAGAATTGACTATCGAATAGATCGCGACGTCCGTCGTCACGTTTTCTCTTTTGTTCAAGAACTCCGAGCCAAGGTCTATATAGCAAATGCCGTCCCTGGTCGTGATCTTGTTCAGCGTCGTGCCCTCGGGGATCGAGGGGAACACGTCCTTCGCTCCGACTATCGCGTCGGGCCCTGCTATGAGCTGCTCTGCGACAAGCTGCTCGTTCGACTTTGATCCGTCGCTCTCGATCTCGATACTGATGTCGTTTAGAGCGTCGCCGGACTCATTTGCAAAATAGACGGTGACGTACGATGTCTGGGTAAACTCGGCGTATCCGCCGGTGTTGTCTATGAAATCCGAGGCAGACATGATCCCGACGGGCTGGTCTCCGGACAGTATGAGCGACTGGCCGTCCACGTAGAACTCGACGAAGCTCACACCGTCGAGCTGACATAGCGTCCTGACGACCGCTGCCCTCGAGAGGATCTCGGGGATCCCGGTCTGCGCCAGATAGGACTGGTCAAAGTCAATGATGAGCCGCCCGTCTTCGCCGAAGAAGATGTCGTTTACGCGGACATCCGCGGGCAGCGCGGGCTTGAGCGTCTTGTCATCGGAGCTTCCAAGGTCGTCCAAGAGCTCTCTTACGTTGTTCTCAAGACCTTCAGACTCAAGCTCGACCCCCTTTGAGACGAGCCTTGTGTCCGCAGTGTCCCTGTAGAACACGAGCATAGAGCCCTCCGCGGGCGTGACCTCCTTCTCGCCGCACGAGACCGTGTTGAAAACGATCAGCGCGAGACACACCGCGCAGACCGCTCTGTTGATCCATGTCTTCATATATCGTACCTTTCCCGGCAGGCCAAGCCTCCCCGGTCAATCTAAAGTCCTCTATTCGCTCTGCTCCGGAATAAAGCTGAGCGGTATCCTCACGGTAAATGTCGTTCCCTCCTCGGGAGTGCTGTAGACCTTGACGGAACCGTTGTGCATGAGCACCACGCTCTTTGTGATGGCGAGCCCCAGGCCAGTACCTCCGGTCTCCCTTGAACGTGTCTTGTCGACCCTGTAGAACCTCTCGAAGATGAGACTCTGGGCCTCTTCGGGTATGCCTATCCCCGAATCCGACACCTTCACGAAGAAATACTTGTGATCCGCGTTCAGGCTCACGTGTACCCAGCCCGAATCCCTGTTGTACTTCACGGCGTTCTCTATGAGGTTTGAGAGCGCAAGCGATATCTTGACGCCGTCGACCTCCGCGGTCACGGGCCTGTAAGACTCGAAGATCAGCTCGATGTTCCTCTGCTTGGCGATCGGCTTGATCCTCTTTAAGATGACCTCAAGAAGCTCGTTGACGCTGACTTCTTCCACGTTCAGATCCTCGTTCCTCTTGTCGAGCTTCACGAGGGCGAGAAGATCCGTGATGATCTTGTTCTCCCTGTCGATCTCGTCGTTGATATCCGAGAGGAACTCGCGGTAGAGCTCCGCGGGCGCGTCTCCCTGAGAGAGGAGCGAGTCCGCAAGGACTTTTATGGACGTCATGGGAGTCTTCAGCTCATGTGAGACGTTTGATACGAACTCCTGTCTCGAATCCTCCATCTTCTTCATGCGGTCAAGCATCGAATTGAGCGAATCCGAGATGTCCTCGATCTCCCTGTAGGCGGTCACGTTCACCTTGTCGTCCATATATCCGTCCGCCACGTGGGCTATCGAGGACGAGAGCTTCTTGAGAGGCCTGGTGAGCACGCCGCTGAAAAAGTACGCGAACACCACGAGTATCAGTCCGAACACGGTCGCGAGGAAGACGATCCTCTGGTCGACTGCGCTCTGGACCTCGTAGATGTCCGATGTCGAGAAGGTCATGATGATGGCCCCCTGCACCGTGTCGCTCTCCCTGGTCTCCCCCTTGTCGGTCTCCACTGACATGTCCTTCACAGGGATGGTCAGCTCGATATACCTGTTCTCGCGGTCAACGTATTGGTTGGTCTCCCCGGACATCGCACGGATCGCCTCCGCGGAGATCAGTGTCTTGCCGTTTTCCGCGCCAAATGTGTCCTTTATGATCTTTAAGCTCCCGTTTACCAGTATGATCCTTCCCTGAAACAGTTCGGACACCGTGCTTATCTCGCCGTCTATGTCCGTCTCGTCCGCTCCCGACGCAAAAAGCGCATTTGCGACGATCTTGTTTGAGAGCTTTGTCGCGTAATCCCTGACCTGAGTCACCTTCGTGCTCACGGTCCTGTCAAAATGGTATGCCCTCACGGTGAGAGCTACCACCACGGTGATCACGACACCTATGGCAAAGATGCTCAAAAACAGGCGAAGCCTCATGCTCTTTAAGCCACGAAGCCTCTCTCTAAAGCCTTTTTTTCGTTTTTTCTCTTCCCTTTTTTCCTTTTGCATGCCCTATCCCAAATCAATACAATACTACCTGTGGAAGAAGTATCCGACCCCCCACTTGGTCTGAACATATCTGGGCTCGCTCGGAGTATCCTCTATCTTCTCGCGGAGCCTTCTCACATGGACGTCCACCGTCCTGACATCGCCCGGATAGTCGCTCCCCCACACGGTTGTGAGCAGCTTCTCCCTGCTGTATACCTTCTCCGGGTTGAAGACGAGGAGCTCTAAGAGATCGAACTCCTTTGCGGTCAGATTGACCTCCTTCTCCCTGACAAAAACTCTCCT
>JAGDDC010000009.1 GCA_017958245.1 Lachnospiraceae bacterium | reverse complement strand
TCCATCCTTCAAACATGTTTCCTTGATCTCCTCAAAAAGCTCCATCAGCTGGCTGCACACAAGGACTCCCTTGCCCCTTGTCTTCGCGCCCTTCTTCGCAGGCTCCGCCTTGCCGGGCGGAACGATCTTGAACTCAAAAGACGGAGGGTTCCCGGGCATCAGCTTCAGCCTGTTCTCGTACTTTGATATGACCTTGGGTATCCCCGCGACGTCGAGTGCCGCCTTAGGATACATGGCAAGCTTCACGATCGCCTGCTTCTGGGTGATGGAGGTCACGTACACCTCGTGTCCCGCGTGTCTTGTGAGCGCTATGTACAGAAGGTTCTCCACGCAGACCGGAAGGTCCCCGAACCGGTCTGTCAGCTCGTCCTCGAGGTCCTCAAGCTCCCTTGAGTTCTCGATGTCCGCGATCCTCTTGTACATGGCGAGCCTCTGACCTTCGTTCTTTATGTACGAGGAGGGTATGTAGGCGTCGATCTCGAGATCTATGCCCGTGTCGAACTCCTCACCCGTCTCCTCAAGGCCTTTTAACTTCCTCACTGCCTCGTTTAAGAGCTTGCAGTACATATCGTAGCCTACGGCCTCCATGTGGCCGCTCTGCTGCGCTCCAAGCAAGTTGCCCGCTCCCCTTATCTCGAGGTCGCGCATCGCGATCTTGAAGCCCGAGCCCAGCTCCGTGAACTCCCTGATCGCGGACAGCCTCTTCTCCGCCACCTCTTTTAACATCTTGTCGCGCTTGTACATGAGGAAGGCGTAAGCCGTGCGGTTCGACCTCCCCACGCGCCCTCTCAGCTGGTAGAGCTGCGCGAGCCCGAGCCTGTCGGCATCGTCTATGATGATAGTGTTTACGTTCGATATGTCAAGCCCCGTCTCGATGATGGTCGTCGAGACGAGCACGTCTATCTCGCCGCTTATGAAGCTCAGCATGATCCTCTCAAGCTGGCGCTCGTTCATTTGCCCGTGAGCGTATGCCACGTTGGCGTCGGGGACGAGCTTCGCGATCCTCGAGGCGATCTCGTCGATCCCTATGACCTTGTTGTAGACGTAGTAGACCTGCCCGTTCCTCGCAAGCTCCCTGTTTATGGCCTCGCGTATGATCTCGTCGTTGTGCTCCAAGACGAAGGTCTGGATCGGAAGCCTGTCCACGGGCGGCTCGTCGAGCACGCTCATGTCCCTGATCCCGGAGAGGCTCATGTGAAGAGTCCTCGGGATGGGCGTTGCGGTCAGCGTGAGGACGTCCACGTCGCCCTTCATCTGCTTTAACTTCTCCTTGTGCGAGACACCGAAGCGCTGCTCCTCGTCCACGATCAGCAGCCCCAGGCGCTTGAAGGACAGGTCCTTCGAGAGCACCCTGTGCGTGCCTATGAGTATATCGACCTGGCCGCTTGCGACCCTCTTTATGATGTCCTTCTGCTGAGCGACTGTCTTGAAGCGCGAGAGCATTTCCACCGTCACCGGATAATCGCGCATCCTCTGCGTAAATGTATTGAAATGCTGCTGCGCAAGGATAGTCGTGGGCACGAGAAACACGACCTGCCTGTTGTCCGCCACGGCCTTGAAAGCCGCGCGTATTGCGACCTCCGTCTTTCCGTAACCGACGTCGCCGCAGATCAGCCTGTCCATGATCTTCGTGCTCTCCATGTCGGCCTTCGTCTCCTCGATGGCCTTTATCTGGTCATCGGTCTCCTCGTAGG
>JAGDDC010000048.1 GCA_017958245.1 Lachnospiraceae bacterium | reverse complement strand
TGTAGATACCGAACATACACTTCATGAGCGTTGATTTGCCGGCTCCGTTCTCGCCCATCAGCGCGTGGACCTTGCCGGGGCGAAGCCTGAGCTGTACGTGGTCGAGGGCTTTTACTCCGGGAAATGACTTGGAGACATCCCTCATCTCAAGCAGAAATTCAGACATGATCACATGCCTCCCTTCTGTTTCTGTTCAAATGATCTCTTCTTCAAGAAAGTGGGTGAGCCAGGCTCACCCACGATCTTAAACACTGTTCTGAAATCCGGGATTATTTGGTTACCATTACATAGTCAACCCAGTAATAATTCTGGATCTTCTCACCCTTAAGGAGAGAAACAGCAACGTCAACAGCCTTGTGGGACTGTCCGATGTGGTCGTTGAGGACCGTACCTGTCATGGTACCGTTCTTTACCATCTCCTGGCACTCATCAAGAGCGTCAACACCGAGAAGGTAGATGTCTGTTCCAACTGTACGTCCTGCTGTCTGGATAGCTGTTGCAGCGCCGAGTGCCATTGCATCGTTGTTGCAGAAAACAACCTCGATAGCGTCGCCGTACTGTGAAAGAGCGTTTGCACAAAGCTCCTGGCCCTTTGTCTGATCCCAGTTACCAACCTGGTCATCAAGGCACTCTACCTGGTAGCCTGCATCTGTCAGAGCCTTGATCGAGAACTCTGTACGATACTGAGCGTCAACGTTCTCGGGATCGCCTTCGATCATGATGTAGCTGATCTTGCCATCGCCGTTGATGTCGCCGTGATCAGGAAGATTTGCAACGATCTGTCCCTGGAAAGTACCTGACTGACGAGCGTCTGCACCAACGTAGCAAACCTTCTCGTTGTCAAGGATGCCCTTGTAGGACTCGTCACCGTTGTCACCGAGAGGCTCACGGTTGATGAGTACGAGCGGGATGCCTGCCTTTACTACCTTGTCGATGATCGCATCTGCCGAAGATGTCTGAACAAGGTTGAGGATGATGACATCCATGCCCTGAGTGATGAAGTTGTCAACCTGATTCGACTGCTCAGCCATATCGTTCTTGCCGTCTACCATGGTGATCTCATACTTAACATCATCTGTCTCGAGGGTCTTGAAATAAGCCTCGATCTCGTTACGGTACAAAGTCATGAAGTTATCGGTGTACTGATAGATCGAAACTCCGACTTTGTAGTTCTTCTTACCCGAATCCTTGCTGCCGCATGCGCAGAGCGAAACAGCCATGATAAGCGTAAGAGCGATTGCCAATACTTTTTTCATGTTTTCTCCTCCATGATAAATAATTTGTGATATTTGATCCGCGACTATCGCGGCTATCACCGGTTGCTTTCCGTGACCAGATTGCACAAAAATCGAGACATCTGAATCGTTTACATTCTAACATAGTGACGAGGGGTTGTAAAGTTGTTTCGTTAAAAATGAAAAGTTTTCGTTGCATAAATTGTGCATTATGCACAGATTGTTGAAAATAGGAGTTTTTTCCTAACGAAAACCTTTTTTCGTAACGCAACAAACCTTCATTTCCGGAGGACACCTTCTGCCTGTCAGGCTTGCGAACTGTCGGACTTGCGAGCGACTTCGCAGTCTGCTCGTCATATATATCCGAGACTCTTCAATATAAAAAGCCACAGCGTCAGGGTAAATGAAGCCAAAAGCGTCGTGAGCGTGACAGCCCCCGCGGAGATCGCGCCGCGGTGCCCCATGTTCTTTGCCATGATGTAGCTGCTGCTCGTCGTCGCTCCTCCGAGCATTATGAGCGCGGCCACGAGCTTGTCATCGCGAAAGCCCATGTATATCGCGAGGGGCAAAAAGAGCATGCAGAACAGGAAGAGCTTGCAGAAGGCGATAGTGGCGATGGGCGCGACCTTCGTCTTTAGCTCCGAGAACTCAAAAGCCGCTCCGAGCGCTATCAAAGCGAGGGGAGAAGCAACATTTGCAAGGTAATCGAGACTCTTGCCGAGGATCACGGGAAGCTCAAGCTTTGAGAAGGAAAGTATGAGACCTATGATGATGGCTATGATGATGGGATTTGTGACGATCTCTTTGACTGTGCGGGAGAACATCCCGGCGTACCTGCCCTGCGGGGCGTTGCCCGGATCACCTTCCAAGGGCGAGTTTTCTTTGCCTGCGGGAAGTTTCGGAGCCGTGACCGCCAGAACGACGACTGCAACTATGTTGTACACGGGTACGGAGGCGAGTATCATGAGCGCGACCATGGAAACGTTGTCGTAGACGCCTGTCATGTAAACTATGCCAAGCGTAGCGGCGGCGCTCCTGTACGCGGCCTGTATGAACTCACCGCGCTCGGATCTGTCCTTTACGGTGAGGGAGAGCAAGACAGCGATCAGCACGCTGACAGCGGAAGAGATCACGCAGAAGAGCACATAGCTCCCGTCCCACAGCGAGACGAAATCCTGCCCGGCGGTGTCTCTTATAAGAAGCGCAGGAAGAAAAAGACGAAAGACCGCCTTGTTCAAAGCGGCGGTCGAGTGTTCGTCAAAAAGCCTTATCTTCTTCAATATGTAACCCGCGACGATCATGAGAAAAGCAGGCATCGTCGCGTTCAGGCTGAAAACAAGATTCTCAAGCATTCGCGTTCCTCATCCTTCGCTCATGGCTTCGCTTGCCACGTAGAAATTCGCATATCCGAGTATCTTGGTCTTCTTGTCTTCGGGCATCTTCCTGAAAAGCTCAACCAGGCTGCGCTCAACTTCGGTCAGGGGGTCTGCGGCGGCCCCCGTCTGCGAACCGGCACCCTCTGCCGTGGCTGTATCGCTCCCTGCAGCGGACACATTTGCGGAGTCCGAAGCCTTCTTTGCGCCCAAAAGAACAAGAGGATCCACCTCAAGCGCCTCGGCGATCGTGAGTATCCTGTCCGCGGAAGGGTTGAGTCCCTTGCGCTTCCAGTCACTGATCGTGCCCTCAGCGATACCTGTCCTCTTCGACAATTCTTTCTGAGTGATCCTCTTTTCCTTAAGTATCATAAACACTCTGTCACTAATTAGCATAACCGTCCTCCTTCTCCAAAATCCGGTGCTACAGTACAGCAGTCTGATGCTCGTATTCAAATTCTTCTTTTCTTATTCTATCACAAAAGATTTGAAAAATCTATTGCCGAGAGGCATGTTTTTGTGTTATCGTGGCACATAAAGGAAGAAAAAGGAAAGGGGCTTGTTATGGGCTATCAGGCTATTTTGTTCGATCTCGACGGAACTTTGCTCCCCATGGACAACGACGAATTTACAGAGTTTTATTTCAGGTTTCTGTGCAAGGATGCCTATGAGTGGGGTTATCACGACAGCAAACTGCTGATCGGCTCGCTTTGGAAGGGCGTTGCGGCCATGGTGAAAAACGACGGCACGCGGAAGAACCATGATGCCTTCTGGGAGACCTTCAAGAGTCTGACCGGGAGGGACGACCCCGAGGACGAAGGGCGCTTCCTGCATTTTTACAGTGAACGTTTCAAGCTTGCGAAGGAAGC
>JAGDDC010000047.1 GCA_017958245.1 Lachnospiraceae bacterium | reverse complement strand
TTGATCTTTTTCATCCTCTATCATTTGGGCATCGGGAACCGACTTGATGATCTCGCCGAGCTCCTCGAGAGCCTTGAACACGAGGTATGCACGTGCAGCCTTGAGTATACAGCTCTCCTGAACATATACGGTCGCGCAGTAAGCCTTCTTGCCCTCTGCCGCAGCCTTGTCTATGACGCTCTTCTCGTGCTCTTCGAGCTTGATCTCCCTGACAGCGACCGCCTCCTCGGCAGCCTGCTCGGGTGCGGCTTCTGCAGCCACTGCAGCCGCAGCTTCTCCCGAAGGCTGTGCGGCGGGTGCGGGAGCAGCATCGCCCGAAGGCTCGCTCTTCTTGCCGCTCAAGCCTTCCTCGAGCTCCTTCGCGAAGAGGTCGATTATATCCTGGTTCTCGTTGGTACCTTCATCAGCGCTGTTGATGATGTTGTCAAGGTACTCTTCCAAAGCATCGAGACCTCTGAAGAGACCGTCCATGAGGTTCGAGGTGACAGTCATCTTGTCGTTCCTGATCTCCTGGAACACGTTCTCCATATCATGGGTGAGCTTCTGCATGCGCTTGTAGCCCATGGTGCCGGCCATTCCCTTGAGGGAGTGCGCCGCACGGAAGATCTCGTTGATCGTGTCCTTGTTGTCGGGCTCTTTCTCCAGAATGAGCAGCTGCTCATTGAGGTTCTGCAAATGTTCCTTTGTCTCTTCGATGAAAATTTCTAGGTATTGGCTAACATCCATCTTATCTTACCCCCACAATCTTTGTGACTGCATCGGCAATCCTGTCGAGAGGCTGAACCTCGTCGGAGAGGCCTACCTCCTTAACTGCCCTAGGCATGCCGTATACCGTGCTCGATGCTTCGTCCTGTGTTACAACATATAGGTTATGTTTCTCGTTCAACTTAGCGATACCGAGCATCCCGTCGCTCCCCATGCCGGTGAGCACGACACACACGATCTCGTCATAGTCGAGTTCGCACAAGGATTCATACATGATATCCGCACAGGGCTTGAGCGCGTTTCTCGGCGGCTCGTCCGTGAGCGATATGCTGTAGACGCCTCCGGCCTTGATGATGCGCATCTGGTTCCCGCCCTTTGCGATGTAAGCGTTGCCGTTCCTCAAGATGTCTCCGTCCTTCGCCTCCCTGACCTGCACTCTCGACAACTCGTCGAGCCGCTGTGCGAGGGTGGCCGTGAAGCCTCCCGGCATGTGCTGTACGAGCACGATGGGCGCGTTCAGGTTCTGAGGGAGCATCGGCATGAAGGTCTGCAAGGCCTTTGGTCCGCCGGTGGAGCAGGCTATTGCGACAATCCTCTTCGCAGTGAGCGGCACGGTCACGTGCGGCCTTCTGACGTACTTCTTCGTGTAGGGGACGGTCTTTCTCGCCTCTGCCTTTATGTCGTAAGGCAGAGGGGCCTTGATCTCCTTTACAGGCGCGGCAGCGGCCTGCTGCGAAGCCCTCGATCTCACCGACTCAAGCCCTGTGGCAGCGGCAAGCATATCGATGATCCTGTTGCGGAAGTTCTCACCCTTCGACTCCATGAAGCTCTCAGGCTTCTTGATGAAGTCAAATGCTCCGAGTTCGAGACACCGAATCGTCTCCTGAGTCCCTTCCTTCGCGATCGAACTAACGATGATCACAGGGATCTTGATCCTCTGGGAATTGAGCTTCTCAAGGAGTTCGATGCCGTTCATCCTCGGCATGTTTATGTCCAGGATGATGACGTCATACTTCTTGATGTCCGGAGTGATCAGATCGAGTCCTTCAAGCCCGTTGGACGCAACGTCGCTTAGTATGAATCTCTTGTCGGACTCAATTATATCAGACAGTACTCTTCTCATGAGTGCAGAGTCATCGATTATTATCACTTTTTTCAT
The DNA here is from genome assembly GCA_017958245.1 of Lachnospiraceae bacterium. Next base: position 1,979 of record JAGDDC010000047.1, on the reverse strand, counting down.
TTTATTCGCCTTTCATTGCGATCTGCAAAGTCCGATCTTCTCAAATCATATAGATCATTGGCCGCTCTCTTTTTTTCTGATCTTTCTTTCCTCAGTGAAGACGAACCTTACGATCCGCTCCCTGTCTGCCCTGTTCACGTTCAGGAACTCCGCTCTGTTCTCGTACTTCTGATTCTGGTTCCTTATATCGGATGCGTAAATGATCTTGCATTCGAGTTCGAAATAAGTGTCGGAGTTCTCAGGATCAAGGTAGAAATCTATGTTTAAGAGATCCTCCTTCAAAAGCTTCTCGCTTGTTAGGAACCTCGCTCCCCCGGCGCTTATGTTGTTGATCGTGCCGGTCTTTTCTTCTCCCGAGACCTCCCTGAGCTTCTTTTCAAGGACTCTTCTCTCTCTGTCGTCCTCAAACTCCCTGCTCTCGAGGATGTTCTTTATGACGCCCTCTTCCCTGCTCACCACGTGATAGTGCATCGGGATCATGCGGTCTATACGGAAATACTGCCTTCTCTGGTCCTTCTTGATCTCCGTGAGCATCTTCATTTGCAGAAAGAAGGATCCCTCTTTCTTAAACCTCCCCGTGACCGTCGCAACGCAGGTGAACATGCCCTTCGATGTGAACACTCTCATGTCGTAACGGGTTCCCACCTCAAGAGGCACGAAATGCGCGCTCTCGATGGGGACCGCCACGTTCAATACCCTGTCGTCGACGATCTCTAAGAGCTGACTGACATATATCTTTTTTCGCCGGTCCTTGTCGGGCTTTACGAGTATGTCGGTGAGCTCTATCTTATCTCCGATTTGAAAAATACTCTCGATCATAAAACTAACCCCTATGTGAAATGCCTACTTGTTGTTCTTTTTCTTGTACACTACCTTCATCCACCTGTTGAACAGCCCGGAGATGCCCTTCTTTCTGTTCTCGTCCTCCGCAGGCATGTCCACCAGCATAGCGGCCATCTCTCTGAGCTTTGCGGCCGACTGCGACTGAGGAAACGACAGGCAGATCGGCTGCTGCATCATGATCGCCTTCGAGCACTGGTCGTCGTCGGGTATCCCGCCAAGATACTCGAGCTTTATGTCGAGGAACTTGCCGGTGACCACGCTCAGCTTCTCAAAGAGGCTCTCGCCCTCCTTCGGAGAATCCACCCTGTTCGCTATCATCTTTATGCTGGTGCCCTCGCTCGAGAATTCGCTCTTTCTGTTGAGCGTCTTGAGCAGGGCGTAGGCGTCCGTGATAGAAGTGGGCTCGGGCGTCGCGACGAGCAGCACCTCAGAGCTTGCCGCCACGAACTCGAGCACGGAGTCGGAGATCCCGGCCCCCGTGTCCACAAGTATGATGTCTGCCATCTCGTCGAGCTGGTAGAGCTTTTGCACGAGGTATACCACCTGCTCCCTCGTGAGCCTTGCGAGCTCCTGTATGCCCGACCCGCCCGAGATAAAGCCTATGTTTTCGGGACCTTTCGTGATGATATCCGCAAGGTCCTTGCCCTTGAACATCAGATCCGCCAGGTTGTTCGCGGGTCTGATACCGAGCATTACCTCTATGTTTGCAAGCCCGAAGTCTGCGTCGAGTATGACGACCCTCTTCCCGAGCCTGCTCAGGTTTATCGCAAGATTGACCGAAACCGTCGACTTGCCGACGCCGCCCTTTCCGCTGGTCACGGTTATGACGCGGGCGCATTTGCGGGGACGGTTCTGCTTACTGACAAGCTTGCGCAGTTGTTCAGCCTGATCCATCAGTCGTTACCTCCCAGCAATTGTTTCGCTATCTTTTGCGCGTCTATACGGCCTATGTCGTCGGGCACGTTCTGTCCGAAGGTCGAATAGGAAAGGGGCGCACCTGTATAGAGCTTCATGTTGAAGATGTTGCCGATGCATGAAGTCTCGTCGAGCTTGGTGAATATAAGCCTGTAATCCGATATCTGTGAGTAGCACTCGGTGATCTTCAGCAGATCCCTGTACTTCGTGGTCGCACTGAG
>JAGDDC010000046.1 GCA_017958245.1 Lachnospiraceae bacterium | reverse complement strand
GGACCGAGAAGCTTGCGGAAGGCATAGCAAAGGATCTCGGGTTTGAACTCGTGGATGTCGAGTATGTGAAAGAAGGCTCGGATTTCTATCTGAGAGTCTACATCGACAAGGAAGGAGGGATAACGGTCGACGACTGTGAGACCTTCAGCAGGAGGCTTGACGGGCCGCTTGATGCGGAGGATTTCATAGACGGGCCTTATATCCTCGAGGTGAGTTCGCCGGGACTCACAAGACCGCTAAAGAAGGACCGTGACTTTGAAAGAAGTATCGGAAAGCTCGTGGAGGTGAAGCTCTTTAAGGCCTTTGACGGGCAGAAGGAATTTGAATCGGAGCTTGAGGCTTTTGATGATAAAACAATTTCGCTAAAGACTGAAAACGGGACGATCAGACTCGAAAGACAGAACATATCGTCCATAAGACTTGCATTTACAGACTGATTTTTCTAAGGAGGGTTTTTAAAGATGGCTACGAAACAGGAAGCATCCAACAACAGAGAACTGATCGAAGCGTTGGATCAGATCGAGAAGGAGAAGGACATAAGCAAGGAGATACTCCTTGAGGAGATCGAAAACTCGCTGCTTGCTGCCTGCAAGAATGAGTTCGGAAAGTCCGACAACATCGTTGTGAGCATCAACAGGGAGACGGGAGCGGTAGGCGTGTTCGCGGACAAGACCATAGTGGAGACGGTTTCGGACTCCGCGCTTGAGATGACACTTGCCGAGGCTCATGCAAAGCATCCCAGAAAGAAGTTCTCCGTAGGAGACGTCGTAAGACTCGAGGTAACACCCAGGAACTTCGGACGTATCGCGGCTCAGAAGGCAAAGCAGGTCGTTGTACAGAAGATCAGGGAAGAGGAGAGGAAAGTCCTCTACAACCACTATCTCGGCAGAGAACACGAAGTTGTGACAGGCATCGTTCAGCGCTATGTCGGCAACAACGTGAGCATCAATCTTGGCAAATGCGATGCTGTCCTCACAGAGAACGAGCAGATAAAGAGCGAGCATTTCACTCCCACACAGAGGATCAGGGTTTATGTCCTCGAGGTAAAGGATACGCCCAAAGGACCGAAGATCACAGTCTCAAGGACTCACAAGGATCTCGTGAAGAGACTCTTTGAGGAGGAAGTTACAGAGGTCAAGGACGGCATTGTGGAGATCAAGAGCATCGCGCGTGAGGCGGGTGCCAGGACAAAGATGGCCGTATACTCCAACGACCCCAACGTCGACGCGGTCGGCGCATGCGTTGGTCTCAACGGAGCGAGGGTCAATGCGATCGTCGGCGAGCTGAATGATGAGAAGATCGATATCATCAACTGGAGCGACGACCCCGAGATCCTCATAGAGAACGCTTTAAGCCCTGCCAAGGTGGTATCCGTGAGGGTATCCGTGGAGGACAAGAGCGCGAGAGTCATAGTTCCCGACTATCAGCTCTCGCTGGCTATAGGCAAGGAAGGACAGAACGCAAGACTTGCGGCCAGACTCACAGGCTACAAGATCGACATAAAGAGCGAATCGCAGGCTGAGGCCGCAGGCGAGTACATCGAGCCCGCAGCTCAGACCACAGAAGGCTACGAGGGTGAGTACTACGACGCGAACTACCAGGGTGACTACTACGATCCCGACGCACAGGGCGATTACTACGATCCCGATGCGCAGGGCGACTATTACGATCCCGACGCTCAGGGCGACTACTACGATCCCGATGCGCAGGGCGACTACTATGATCCTGACGATCAGGGCGACTACTACGACCCCGACGCTCAGGACGAGTACTATGACGCAGAGGCTCAGGATCAGGAGCCTGCTGAGGAAGTGCCCGAAGAGAAGCCCGCGAAGAAGACCAGGTCAAAGAAGACCAAGGAGTGATAACGACCGTACGGTCAGTCAGTCAGACAGAGAAAGGGCGTGTGTGAGATGAATACGCGAAAGATACCGCTCAGGAAGTGCACCGGATGCGGTGAGATGCGACCCAAGAAAGAGATGTTGAGGATCGTAAGGACGACCGAGGGAGAGTTTGAGACCGACTTAACCGGAAAGAAGAACGGAAGAGGCGCTTATATATGCCGCGACAGGGCTTGTCTTGAACTAGCGGCGAAGAACAAAGGCCTTGAGAGATCCTTCAAGATGACGATCCCGAAGGAGATATATGAAAAGCTGAAGGGGGATGAGGCATTTGAAAAAGGATGACGGAAGCTTTAAGCGTCCCCCGGAAGAAATCTCAAAGAAGGTTCTCTCGCTGCTCGGACTCAGCACGAAGGCAGGGTTTGCCGCAAGCGGAGAGTTCCTGACCGAAAAGTCCGTAAAGGACGGGAAGGCGCGGCTTGTGATAGTCGCGGGAGACGCCTCGGACAACACGAAAAAGAAGTTCAAGGATATGTGCGACTACTACGGGGTGCCTTGCTTTTCCTTCTCAGACAAGGATACGCTCGGTCATTCGATGGGAAAAGAATTCCGCGCATCGCTTGCCGTGAATGATCAGGGCATGGCGGCGCAGATCATAAAGTATTTAGAGTCGTTGTAGGTTTAAGGTAACAGATTGGAGAGATGTGTAAATGGCCAAATTGAAAATCCATGAGCTCGCGAAAGAGATAAGCGAAGCAAAGGGAACGGAACTAAAGAGCAAAGATATCATAGCGTTTCTCGCGGAGTAGGGGAAAGAGTACAAGAGCCACATGAGTACCCTTGAGGATGAGGACGCAGGCGAGGTTAGGGATCATTTCCTTGGAAAGAGTTCCGCCAAAAAGCCCGCCGCAAAGACGGAGACAAAGCCCGCAGCGAAGAAGACGGCTGCGAAGGCTGAGGATAAGGCTGAGGAGAAGAAAGAGGAAGCTCCCGAGTCAAAGACAGCGAAGCGCCCCGCAGAGGACAAGGGAAAGCAGGCGCCCGCGGGAGCGGAGGGGAAACCTGTCAGAAGACCCGGGCCCGTAGGACCCGACGGCAAGCCTCTGAAGCTTGCTTTTCTGTGGACCGACGGCAGACCTCTTCAGGCAGGACCTGACGGCAAGCCTGTGAAGACAGGACCTGACGGAAGACCTTTGGGACCCGACGGCAAGCCCCTCAGGCAGAGAGCACTCGGACCTGACGGAAAGCCTTTGAGAAGAGTACTTGTATGGCCCGACGGAAGTCCCTTGAAGACAGGTCCCGACGGGAAGCCCGTGGCTCCCGACGGCAAGCCGCTTCAGATGGGTCCCGACGGAAGACCTTTGGGTCCCGATGGAAAGCCCCTCAGGCAGACATACCTTTGGATAGACGGGAAACCGCTTCCGGTAGGCCCCGGAGGACAGGCTCCGAAACGTCCTTCGGAGGACAAGACAAGGGACACTGCAGCACCCGCAGCTGATGCGGGATCTGAAAGACCCGCAAGAGAGCCCGCGCAAAAGCCCGAAGAAAAGACTGAGCGCCAGCCTCAGAAGGCGCCCACAGGAAGAGACGGGGCGCATCCTTCACAGGACAGGGGACAGACAAGGCCCGACCAGGGACAGAGAGGCGATATAAGAAAGCCTTTCGGCGACAGACAGGGCAGACCTCCGTACCAGAACGGACAGAGGCCCGCAGGTTCGGACCAAAGATCCGGCGACAGACCTTACGGCGGAAGAGGCCCTTCAGATCAGCGAAGAGGCAGCTATGGTCAGTCGGGTCCCGGAAGACCGGGCGGTTACGGCTCAGGCTTCTCAAATGACAGGAACGGAGCAGGCAAGAACGACAGGCGCGACAGCAGAGGTCCCAAGCCCGGCGCGAAGCCCGAGATGTCGAACGATACCGACAAGACAAGGCGCGACAACGCATACAACAGCAAGAAGGGCAACAAGGACAGAGACAAGAAGCGCAGAGGAGACTACGAGGACGGATTCAACCAGAATCAGGCGAAGCCCAAGAAGGATCCCAACAGGAAGGGAGCTTTCATAAAGCCCGAGGTCGCACCCAAGAAGGCGGAGGATCCCACGGAGATCAAGACGATCACTCTTCCGGATCCCGTCACCATCAAGGAGCTTGCCGACAAGCTTAAGCAGCCTACCGGTGCTATCATCAAGAAGCTTTTCCTGGCAGGCAAGATAGTCATGATCAACTCTGAGATATCTTTTGAGGAAGCTGAAGAACTTGCTCTCGAGTACAACTGTATTGCGGAGCACGAGGTAAAGGTAAACGTAGTGGAAGAACTTTTGAAGGAAGAAGAAGAGGACGAGAGCCTCATGGTGAAACGCCCTCCCGTAGTTTGTGTAATGGGTCACGTAGACCACGGCAAGACATCGCTTCTTGACCGCATCAGGGAGACCAACGTGACCGACAAGGAGGCGGGCGGCATAACGCAGCACATCGGTGCTTATGTTGTCGAGGTGAACGGCAGGAAGATCACCTTCCTCGATACGCCCGGACACGAGGCTTTCACGTCCATGCGTATGCGCGGCGCGAAGTCTACAGATATCGCGATCCTGGTAGTCGCTGCCGACGACGGCGTCATGCCTCAGACGGTTGAGGCCATAAACCACGCGAAGGCGGCGAACGTCCAGATCATAGTTGCGGTCAACAAGATCGACAAGCCCGGCGCGAACGTTGAGCGTGTAAAGCAGGAGCTCACCGAGCACGGACTCACGGCCGAGGAGTGGGGCGGCGAGACGGTGTTCTGTCCCGTATCCGCAAAGACCGGCGAGGGCATCGAGAATCTTCTCGAAATGATCCTCCTCACCGCAGATGTATGCGAGCTCAAGGCTAACCCCAACAGAAAAGCCCGCGGTATAGTCATCGAGGCAGAGCTTGACAAGGGCAAGGGCCCCGTTGCAACCATCCTTGTTCAGAAGGGTACACTCGAGGTGGGCGACAACGTTGCCATCGGAGCGACACACGGCAAGGTCCGCGCTATGATGGATCACAACGGAAAGCCCGTGAAGAAGGCCACACCGTCTACACCTGTAGAAATCCTTGGACTCAACGGAGTTCCCAACGCAGGTGAGGTCGTTATGGCTGTAAAGGACGAGAAGGAGGCAAGGACCATAGCAGAGGCCTTCATCTCGCAGAGCAAGGAGAACCTCCTTGCGGAGACCAAGAAGAGACTGTCTCTCGATGGTCTGTTCTCGCAGATCCAGGCAGGAAACATCAAGGAGCTGAACATCATCATCAAGGCGGACGTACAGGGTTCGGTTGAGGCCGTGCGCCAGAGTCTTGAGAAGCTCAGCAACGAGGAGGTCGTAGTCCGCGTGATCCACGGCGGAGTCGGCGCGATCAACGAGTCCGACATCAACCTCGCAAGTGCTTCCAACGCGATCATCATAGGCTTCAACGTGAAGCCCGACAACACCGCAAAGGATACCGCCGAGAGAGAGAATGTCGAGATCAAGACATACAAGGTCATCTACAACGCTATAGAGGACGTTGAGAACGCCATGAAGGGCATGCTCAAGCCTATCTTCCGCGAGAAGGTCATCGGACACGCGGAGGTGCGCCAGACATTCAAGGCCTCCGGACTCGGCGTGATCGCCGGTTCGTACGTGCTCGACGGAAAGATCCAGCGCGGATGCAGCGCGAGGATCACGAGGGAGGGAGAGCAGATCTACGAAGGTCCTCTCGCTTCGCTCAAGCGTTTCAAGGATGACGTGAAGGAAGTTGACAAGGGATACGAGTGCGGTCTCGTATTCGAGAAGTTCAACGATCTCATGGAGCTTGACCAGATCGAGTTCTACGTGATGGAGGAGGTTCCCAGATGAGAAAGAACAGTATCAAAAACATAAGGATCAACCAGGAAGTTCAGAGAGAACTGTCCGTCCTGATCGCGATGGAGCTCAAAGACCCCAGGATCCACCCCATGACCTCGGTCGTGTCGGTGAACGTAACTCCCGACTTGAAGACCGCAAAGGTCTATGTGAGCGTCCTCGGCGACGACAGGGACAGACAGGGAACACTCATAGGGCTCAATTCCGCTGCGCCTTTCCTGCGCGGACAGCTCGCAAAGACACTCAACCTTCGGAACACACCCGAACTCATCTTTTTGGATGACCAGTCGATAGAATACGGCGTCAAGATGTCGAAGCGCATCGACGATGTCGCAAAGATCGACAGGCAGGCGGCTATAGACCGCGGCGATGCCGAGCCGGGCTATTCGGACGAGGGTATGGACGCTCTGGATGAGGAACTTGAGGATTTGGACGAAGAGTTGGATTCTCTTGACGAAGAGTAGGTTTTTTGGCTGATAAAGAGAGGTTTGCAACGATCATGAACAATTTTGACAGATTCTCCGATATAGCGCCCCTCTTTGCTGAGGCAGGAAAGATCGCGATAGCGGGACATGTACGTCCGGACGGTGACTGTATCGGCGCGTGCATGGGAATGTACAACTATCTCAAAGACAACGTGGAGAACGCCTGTGATAAACAGATCGACGTGTACCTTGAGGAGATCCCCGAGAGTTTCGGATTCCTCGGGGGACTCGACGCCGTGAGGAAGGAAGTCGCGACGGAGGAGTCCTACGATCTCTTCGTGGTGCTCGACTGCGGTGACGAGGACAGACTTGGGAAGGCTGCGGCTTTCCTTAAGAGCTCTGCCCACACGATCGTTGTCGATCATCATATCACCAACAGCGGTTTCGGGGAGATGTTTTATGTGCGCCCTGAGGCGAGCTCCGCATGCGAGTTGCTGTGCGATATCTTCGAGAGCGACAGGATAGGCTTTGCCTGCGCCGAAGCGCTCTACCTCGGGATCGTGCACGATACCGGAGTGTTCAAGCATTCGAACACGACGAGGCATACGATGGAGTGTGCGGGCATACTACTCGAAAAGGGAGTCTCTTCATCGAAGATAATCGACGGAACTTTCTACGAGAAGACATATGTTCAGAACCAGATCCTGGGCAGATGCCTGCTCGAGAGCATTCTGCTGATGGACGGGAAGGTCATAGTCTCGAGCGTCAGCAAGAAAACACAGGAATTCTACGGACTCATGCCGTCCGATCTGGATGGGATCATTGATCAGATGCGCGTCACCAAAGGAGTTGAGGTGGCGATACTTCTGAAGGAGAGCGAGCCCCTTGAATGGAGGGTCAGCATGAGATCCAACAATCTGATCGATGTGAGCAGGATCTGCTCGATGTTCGGAGGCGGCGGCCACGTGAGGGCTGCGGGATGCGACATCAAGGGAAGTTTCTTTGACGCTGTGAATTCGATCACCGCGTGCATAGAAAGCCAGATGGAATCCCTGCAAAACAGATGAGAAAAAGACCGGGACGGTTTTATTATGCGGGAAAAGTACAACGGGATCCTCGTGATCGACAAAGACAAAGGCTATACCTCGCATGACGTGGTGGCGAGGCTTCGCGGGATAACCGGCCAGAGAAAGATCGGACACACGGGCACTTTAGACCCCGAGGCTACGGGCGTGCTTCCCGTGGGACTCGGAAACGCCACGAAGTTAAACGACCTCCTGATAGACAAGAAAAAGTGTTACAGGGTACGGATGATCCTCGGCGTGACGACGGATTCCCAGGATATGACGGGGACTGTGCTGACCGATGTAGGGACCTGTCTTGAGGCACACGACGGGCTGTCTTGCTCAAAGAACGATGCCTGCAGTGAGGGAGGTCATTTGAGGGAAGGGTGTCCCACAGGGAATGTCATTTCGCTCAAAGAGTCTGATATCACAGAGGCAGCTTTAAGCTTTGTGGGCGGGTACGACCAGGAACCACCGATGTACTCGGCCGTGAGGATCGGCGGAAAACGCCTCTACGAGCTTGCAAGACAGGGCGTGGAGATAGAGCGCGAGACCAGATGGGTCGATATCGACCGTATCGATGTCGAGTCCGTTACAGAGTCTGACGGTCATGTCGAAGCCGTGATGAGTGTCGACTGCTCGAAGGGCACATATATCAGGACTCTCTGCAACGACATAGGAAAGAAGCTCGGATGCGGTGCATGCGTCGGAGAACTTAAAAGGCTGCAGGTCGGAAGGTTCTCGATCGGTGAGGCTCACACACTTGCAGAGGTCGAGGAGATAGCAAAAGCAGGCAGGCTCGAGAGTCTGATAGTTCCTACCGACAGCTGTCTCGAGGGCTACGGCAGAGGGTACTTAAAAGAGAGCGCCGACAGATTCCTCCTAAGCGGCAACATGGTGGGGACGGATGACTTTGAAAGGCTCGAGAGCGAGCGCAGCCGCGAGGGTATACTGGTCTACGACAGCCACGGCGAGTTCATGGCGACCTATGTATACAGCAGGCGATTCAAGTCATACAAGCCAAAGAAGATGTTCCTGTAGATCATTTGACGGAGTAAATATGCTATATCTGGCGGGAAAGAGAGACTTTTGTTTCGAGGACACCTGTGTGACGCTCGGAAAGTTCGACGGCATACACAGGGGACATGAGCTTCTGCTCGAGAGGATGTCGGATACGGACGGACTCGCAAGAGTTGTGTTTACGTTCGCGCTCTCGGACTCGAAGCTCCTGCTCGGAGAGGGGACGGATCTGATCTTCACCGAGGAGGAGAGAAGAAACTACATAGAGGATGGCGACAAGGCGGACATCCTGATATCCTACCCTTTTGACAGGGCGACGCGCGACATGGACGCGGAGGCTTTCATAAGGGATGTGATCGTGCGAAGGCTGGGAGCAAAGGCCGTCGTTGTCGGTACGGACTTCAGGTTCGGCAGGGAGGCGAAGGGAGACGTTGAGCTCCTGAAGAGCTTCGCCGGGAAGTACGGCTACAGGCTCGTCGTCTGTGAGAAGGTCAGGCAGGACGGTGTCGAGATAAGCAGTTCGCTGATCAGGCAGGAGATAAAGAAAAACAACATGGAGAGAGCGGCACTGCTGCTTGG
>JAGDDC010000045.1 GCA_017958245.1 Lachnospiraceae bacterium | reverse complement strand
TTCGTACAGGGCATCATCATGCTGATCGGTATCATAGCGGTCATAGCCTCCGTCATAAGCGGAAGAGGCGGCTTCACCGAAGCTCTCACAGGACTTGCAAAGGTCGAGAGCGACGTGGCGACCGGTGTCTACTCTTCCTTCTTCGGACCCGATCCACTGGGGCTCCTGTGGGTAGTCATACTCACCTCGCTCGGTACCTGGGGACTTCCCCAGATGGTCCACAAGTTCTACGCCATCAAGGACGAGCAGTCGATCAAGACCGGTACTGTGGTCTCCACAGTGTTCGCGATCATCGTCGCTCGAGGCTCATACTTCCTCGGCGGTTTCGGAAGGCTGTTCGGCGACTCCTCCGCTCCCTTCCTTCAGACGGCAGCGGACGGAACGACCTCGGTCGCGTACGACGGGATCATACCTCATATCCTCTCGACGTCGCTCTCCGACATACTCATAGGAGTTGTCGTGGTGCTCGTGCTCTCGGCTTCGATGTCGACGCTCTCGTCGCTCGTTCTGACTTCGAGCTCGACGCTGACTCTGGATTTTTTGAAGGACAATTTTATAAAGAACATGAACGCGAAGAAGCAAATGATCACGATCCGCGTGTTAGTCTTCTTCTTCGTGGTACTCTCCGTAGTCATAGCGCTCGACCCTCCGGCTTTCATAGCACAGCTCATGGGTATATCCTGGGGAGCGCTCGCAGGCGCTTTCCTCGCGCCGTTCCTCTACGGCCTCTACTGGAAGCGCGTCTCGAAGATCGCCGTATGGGCAAGCTTCTGTACGGGAGTTGGCATCACGGTGCTCAATATGTTCTTTAGCTTCTTTGATTCGCCCATCACTGCAGGCGCGATCGCAATGCTCGCAGGCCTTGTAGTTGTGCCGCTGGTGAGCCTCGTTCTCCCGGACAAGGACAGGACAAGAGTGAACGAGATCTTTACATGCTACGACGAGACGGTCGTCGTAAAGAAAAAATCGCAATTATCATCAAAATAAGGATAACAGGGCCTTTTGCCTCCTGTTATCCCGCTATAGTTTCAATCTCCTTTTTGAGGGCCGCCTTTGGCGGCCTTCATTGTTATGTCACAACGTCTCTTTGTATATGTCCCTCTTTGACACTCCTCTGTCGAGAGCCACCTTCTTCATGGCCTCTTTTTTATCAAGCCCCTGTGAGAGGTACATTTGCAAATGCTCCTCGACCGTCATCTCACTGAAAGCCTCCTGCGACTTCCTCTTCAATTCCTCCTCGTCGGCCCCCTCTATGACAAGCACGAACTCGCCTCTGGGCTCCTCTTCGGTGAAGTGTTCCAGCGCCTTGCTCAAAGTCCCCCGGTACAGGTCCTCGTGTTTTTTGGTGAGCTCGCGGCACAAGCTGACATTGCGGTCTCCGAGCTCCTCAAGGAGGTCCTTCAGGGTGTTTACAAGGTGATGCGGGGCCTCGTAGACTATGATCGTTCTTGTGTCTTTTGAGATCTCTGCAAGCCTTTTCTTCCTCTCCTTCTTGTCGGCAGGCAGGAAAGCCTCGAAACTGAACCTCGAGGTCTTCTGTCCCGACATGATGAGGGCGTTTAC
>JAGDDC010000044.1 GCA_017958245.1 Lachnospiraceae bacterium | reverse complement strand
TGCTTCTCCGAATTTACCTTGTTCGTTTTTATCCCAAACAACTTTGTACTACCCCTGTGCTTCTCCGCGCCGAAGCGTTTTCTCACAACGATCTGCAACGCCGGTTCTTAGCGACGGTGTTTTCGTCGCTTATGAACCGCTGCGTGAAGCCCGAGCGAAAGCGTTTTTGGGAAAATGCTTCGTGCAGGAGAAGCTATTTTTGTAATTAAATCTTTGTCATTGTTGCTTTCTCATGAAGTCCTCGTAAAGCGGCGACATACTCCTTAGCCTTCCTACGACGTCCTTCAGCGTTTCCACTGCATAATCGATATCTTCCTCGGTCGTATCACTCGAAATCGTGAGCCTCACAGACCCATGTGCGATCTCATGCGGCAATCCTATCGCCAGCAGCACATGCGAAGGATCAAGCGACCCAGACGTACATGCCGACCCGGACGATGCGCAGATCCCCTTCTTATCGAGCATGATGAGCAGGGACTCACCCTCCACAAATCTGAAGCAGAAGCTTACGTTGTTCGCGAGCCTGTTCTCAAGGTCACCGTTCACTCTCGTGTACGGGATCTCGTTCATAACCCTGTCTATGAGGCGGTCGCGGAGGCGTTTCTCATAGGCGTTATGAGAATCCATGTTTGCCACTGCGAGCTCCGTCGCCTTGGCGAAGCCTACTGCGCCGGCTGCGTTCGTGGTTCCCGCCCTGCGTCCGAGCTCCTGTGAGCCGCCGTGGATCAGGTTCTCGATCTTGGTGCCGGTCCTGATGTAGAGGAATCCGATGCCCTTCGGGCCGTTCAGCTTGTGCGCGCTCGCGGAGAGCAGGTCGATGTGCATAGCATTGACATCTATCTTCTCATGTCCGAAGGCCTGAACCGCGTCGGTGTGGAAGTAGATGCCGTGCTTGTGCGCGATCTTCCCGATCTCGGCGATGGGCTCGATCGTTCCGATCTCGTTGTTGGCGAACATGACACTGATGAGTACTGTACTCGGCCTGATCGCAGCCTCAAGCTCCTGCAGGTCAACGCGTCCCTTGTCATCGACGGGGAGGTAGGTCACCTGGAAGCCTTGCTTCTCAAGGAACTCCGCAGTGTGAAGGATCGCGTGATGCTCGATCTTCGTGGTGATCATGTGGTTGCCCTTGGCTCTCAATGCATGTGCGACACCCTTGAGCGCCCAGTTGTCCGACTCGCTGCCGCCCGCCGTGAAGAAGATCTCCTTCTCCTTGGCGCCGATAGCGTTCGCTATTGTCTCCCTGGCCTCCGAAACCTTCTTGGCAACCATGCCCGAAAGCTCGTAAGCACTTGCAGGGTTGTAAAACTCTTCCGTAAAGTAGGGACTCATTGCCTCAAGCACCTCGGGAAGAACCCTTGTGGTTGCAGCGTTGTCCATGTAGATTTTTGAATTCATATCAATACTCCTCTTTAGAGAAGCCCGACACTTCGGTAAAAGTACCGGGCTTCTCTATATTCCTATCTGTGTAGTAGGTATTATAAAAGCAATTACCTACCATGTCAATAGGTATTTAAGAAGTGCAAAATAACAGAGCAGAAGGAACCGAAGTTTCTCCTGCTCTGTCTGTCCGTAGCTAATTATCACTTTATCAATTTAGGGAGGTTTCGGAAAGCATCATGCCTTCCGGTAATGGGTTATTGCTCCTGCACCCGGTTCATCACGCCGGATGCAGGTCATAGTCTGTTACTGATCACTCTGTAAAAAGAGCTGTCGAGTAGTATCTGTCACCGCTGTCGGGAAGGAGGGCAACGATCACTTTGCCTTTGTTCTCGGGTCTCTTGGCGAGTTCGATCGCACCGTAGAGAGCCGCACCCGAAGAGATACCTACCGAGATACCCTCTTTCTTGGCGAGAAGCTTGGCTGTCTCGAACGCCTTGTCGTTGGGAGCCTTGAAGACTTCGTCGTAAACCTTGGTATTGAGAACGTCGGGTACGAAGCCTGCGCCGATACCCTGGATCTTGTGAGCTCCGCTCCTGCCTTCGGAAAGAACGGGCGAATCTTCGGGCTCGAGAGCAACGACCTTGACAGCCGGGTTCTGCTCCTTGAGATACTCACCTGCACCTGTAACGGTTCCGCCTGTACCTACGCCGGCGATGAAGATATCAACCTTGCCGTCTGTGTCTCTCCAGATCTCGGGACCTGTTGTTGCCTTGTGGATCGCAGGGTTTGCGGGGTTAACGAACTGTCCGGGGATGAATCCGCCGGGAGTCGATGCCGCAAGCTCCTCTGCCTTGGCGATAGCGCCCTTCATACCCTTCGAGCCCTCAGTAAGAACGAGCTCTGCGCCGTATGCCTTGAGAATGTTTCTTCTCTCAACGCTCATGGTCTCGGGCATGGTCAGGATGATGCGGTAGCCCTTCGCTGCTGCGATGGATGCAAGACCGATACCGGTGTTACCGCTTGTGGGCTCGATGATGACTGAGCCTTCCTTTAAGAGTCCCTTCTGCTCAGCGTCCTCGATCATCGCCTTGGCAATACGATCCTTAACGTTTCCTGCGGGATTGAAATACTCAAGCTTAACGAGGATCGTTGCCTCGAGGCCGAGCGCCTTCTCTATGTTTGTAACCTCTACAAGAGGTGTATTGCCTATAAGCTCTGTGGCACCTTTGTAAATCTTAGACATAATGTTCCTTCCTTTCTTTTTGCTGACCGCCGTGTCCTCACGCAGGAACTATCATACTCTGCCGTGAAATGCCGGCTTTCCACATATGCGTTATTATACTCTCTTATTTGATGGCTGCAAATCCCTTTTCAAGGTCTTCGATGATGTCATCGATATGCTCGGTGCCGATCGAGAGTCTGATTGTGTTGGGCTTGATGCCCTGATCGAGGAGCTCCTCGGTCGAGAGCTGCGAATGTGTGGTCGATGCGGGATGGATAACAAGGCTCTTCACGTC
>JAGDDC010000043.1 GCA_017958245.1 Lachnospiraceae bacterium | reverse complement strand
TTCGACGACAGCTTCTCGGCGCTCGATTACCTGACGGAGAGCAGGCTGCGCGCGAGACTCAACGAGAAGCTAAGGGGCAGGACCCAGATCATCATCACTCAGAGGGCTGCGACCGCGATGAAGTGTGACAAGGTCTACGTCATGGACAGAGGGATGATAGTCGGGAGCGGCACCCACGAGGAGCTCCTAAGAGACTGTCCGATATACAAGGAGATATACGATTCACAGCTGGGCGGCGACGCCAGGCTCTCCGAAAAGGAGGTGGGATGATGGCTGAGAAAAAACAACACGTCCTCACAAGACTCCTCAAAGAGATGAAGAGCATAGCCGGATGGCTGGTGATCGTGGCGCTCCTCAGCCTGATCGCGGTCGGACTTGAGCTTGCAAGTCCCTGGCTCCTTGGAAGCGTGCTCGACGAGCTGTACGACTACTGGATAGGGGCCGCGCCTCTTGACATGGGAAGCGTCACCACGCAGTGCATAGTGCTGGGCGTCTTCGCTTTCGGCCAGGGCGGCGTCTCCTGGATCAGGATGTACATGTTCAACAACGTGGTCTCGAAGTACTACACCTGCTCGATCAGGATCAAGATCAGCGATAAGATAAAGAGGCTCTCTGTCGGCAGGATCGACAGCGTGCCGAACGGCGAGCTGATCTCGAGGATGATGAACGACGTGTCAAGGCTCGGCAACTCGGTTCACATGTTTGTCGACCTGGCTTTCCTCGGAGTCCTGAAAATCATAGCGATCGCGGTGATAGTCATAAGCATAAACCCCGTTATGGCAATCCCCGTCATAGCGTTCGTCCCCGTGTCGATGTTCCTCTCCGCGGCGATAGCGAGAAAGAGCGGGAAGCATTTCCATAAGTCTCAGAAGCTGAACGGAGAGATATACGCGGTCTGCGAGGAGGACTACACGGGCTTCGAGACTATCCGCGCATTCAACCTGGCCGACAGGCAGAACAGGGAGATGTCGCAGATCGTCGACAAGCGCGTGGATTCGATGGGCAAGGGTATTTTCGTGTCGGGACTCATAGGTCCCGTCATAACCGCGACCAACAGTATCGAATACATAGTCATCTGCCTTCTGGGCGGATACCTGGCTTTAAACGGGACCATACCCGTGGGCGAGGTCGTGACCTTCATCCTCTATGCGAAGCTCTTCTCTGCTCCGCTCGAGAGCATAGCGCAGGGCTTTGCCATGGTGCAGCAGACCATAGCTTCGGCGAAGCGTGTCTACGAGCTGCTCGACTATGAGGAGATGGAGGAGGACGGGAAGACTCCCGCCGCAAATGACGGAAGCGGCGAGGTCGTGTTCGAGGACGTCTGCTTCTCCTACGATCCCGCAAAGCCTCTGATCAAGGATCTCTCATTTGCGGTGAAGCCCGGACAGAAGGTGGCCATAGTAGGGCCCACCGGAGGCGGGAAGACCACCATAGTCAACCTCATCATGAGGTTCTACGACGTCGACAGCGGAAGGATACTGATAGACGGCGTCGACACAAGGACCATGGACCGCGCTGCGCTCAGGGGGATGTTCGGCATGGTGCTGCAGGACACATGGCTCTTCTCGGGCAGCATATATGACAACATAGCCTACGGCTCCGACAACGCGACGAAGGAAAAGGTCTACGAGGCGGCGGCCAAGGCTCACCTCGACTACTATATCAACACGCTCCCCGAGGGGTATGAGACGAAGATCAACGAGGAGGCCAGCAACATAAGCAGCGGCCAGAAACAGCTCCTCACGATCGCGAGGGCCTACCTCTCGAACAGGAAGATGCTGATACTCGACGAGGCTACCAGCAACGTCGACACGAGGACCGAGCTGCTGATCCAGCAGACCATGGACGAGCTAATGAAGGGCAGGACAAGCTTTGTCATAGCTCACAGGCTTTCTACAATAGTAGACGCAGACCTGATACTCGTGGTCGATAACGGAAGGATCGTGGAGACCGGGACGCACAGTGAGCTCATGAAGAAGAACGGTTTCTACCGCGAGATCTACGACAGCCAGTACGCGCTGGTCGGCTGAGCACGATCAAATATAGCTTGACAAGAGAAAAGACAGGCATTATCATTTCATCAAGACGTAACACACTTATTCAGAGTGACGGAGAGTAAAGACTCTGTGAAGTCACGGCAACCCCGCTGTGCGGAAGGTGCCAAGTTGAGCGAGTTCCGAGGGCTTAGGCCTTGCGGGATCGAACAATAAGTGGATCTTGGTCAGTACACACAAGTCCGCTTATCCAAGCGGACTTTTTTTAAAAGAAAGGACAGGTGCGGTCATATGGAAAGGTATCTTTTTACTTCTGAATCGGTTACTGAGGGACATCCCGACAAGATCTGCGATCAGATAAGCGACGCGGTGCTCGACGCTCTGATCGAGCAGGACCCCATGAGCAGGGTGGCCTGCGAGACCTGCTGTACGACGGGACTCGTGCTCGTCATGGGAGAGGTCACAACAAAGGGCTATGTGGACATACAGAAGGTCGTGAGGAACACGATCAGGGAGATCGGCTACGACAGGGCAAAGTACGGGTTCGATGCCGACACATGCGGTGTGATCGTGGCGCTCGACGAGCAGTCCGCGGATATCGCAATGGGCGTTGACAAGGCGCTCGAGGCAAAGGAGAACACCATGAGCGACGAGGGTATCGACGCTATCGGAGCGGGCGATCAGGGTATGATGTTCGGCTTCGCTTCAAATGAGACCCCCGAGTATATGCCATTTGCGATCTCACTCGCGTACAAGCTCACGAGGAAGCTCTCCGAAGTGAGAAAGAACAAGACGCTCGGCTACCTGCGCCCCGACGGCAAGTCGCAGGTGACGGTGGAGTACGGCGAGGACGGGAGGCCC
>JAGDDC010000008.1 GCA_017958245.1 Lachnospiraceae bacterium | reverse complement strand
CTTGAAGTCGTTCAGATATACAGCCTTCAGCGCTTTGGCAGTCACGTAGATGAGCTCGATCTCGCAGTCCGTCGACTCGGATCCGAGTATATCTATGTCGCATTGCACGAACTCGCGCAGACGGCCCTTCTGCGGGCGCTCGGCGCGGTAGACCTTGTCGGTCTGGATGCAGTTTGCGGGGGTGGGGAGCTTCTCCTTGTTCGCGGCGTAGTACCTGCACAGGGGGAGCGTCAGGTCGTATCGGAGGCCGAGGTCGGCGAGGCCTTTTTCATCGCCTGCTGCGATCGCCTTCTCGAGCTTCTCCCCTCTCTTCATGATCTTGAAAATGAGGTTTAAGTTATCTCCGCCCTCACTCTTGTCGAGGTTTTCTATGTCCTCGATGGCGGGCGTCATGATGCGCATGAACCCGTTGTTCTTATATACTTCGACTATCCTGCTCTGGATCATGTCGCGCAGAGCGGCTTCATTTGGCAGATAATCGTTGGTTCCTTTTACAGGTGTGATCTTCATCTCTTTTACCTTTCCGATAGAACAAGTAGGAGGGCTGAACCCTCCTACTTAGAACTTTCTACTTTGCGTAATCGGTTATCCTGGACTCTCTTATCACGTTGACCTTTATCTGGCCCGGATACTCGAGTTCGTTCTCGATCTTCTTTGAAAGGTCTCTTGCGAGCAGTACCATATCATCATCATTGACCTGCTCGGGGATAACCATGACACGTACCTCTCTACCCGCCTGGATAGCAAAGGATTTTTCGACCCCTTTAAAGCTGTTTGCAATATCTTCTAACTGCTTAAGACGATTGGTGTAGGTCTCGAGCGTCTCTCTTCTCGCACCGGGTCTGGCTGCCGAGATCGCGTCAGCTGCCTGTACTATGCAGGCTATGATCGACTGGAACTCGACGTCACCGTGATGCGCTTCGACTGCGTTGATGACCACAGAATTCTCTTTGTACTTCTTACAAAGATCAACACCGATCTGAACATGAGTGCCTTCCATTTCCTGGTCAACCGACTTGCCTATATCGTGGAGCAGACCTGCGCGCTTCGCAAGTCTCACGTCCGCGCCGAGCTCGCCGGCGAGAAGTCCCGAAAGCATGGCGACTTCTATCGAATGCTTGAGAGCATTCTGACCGTAACTTGTACGGAATTTCATCTTTCCGAGGAGTCTTATAAGCTCGGGATGAAGTCCGTGAACGCCTGCCTCCATAGCGGCAGCTTCGCCCTCTTCGCGGATCATCTGTTCAACTTCCTTCGTGGCCTTCTCAACCATCTCCTCTATCCTTGCGGGATGGATACGGCCATCGACGATCAGCTTCTCGAGAGCTATCCTTGCGATCTCTCTCCTGATGGGATCAAAACCGGACAAAACGACTGCTTCCGGCGTGTCATCGATGATCAGGTCGATACCGGTCAGAGTCTCGAGGGTCCTTATGTTCCTGCCCTCTCGTCCGATGATCCTTCCCTTCATCTCATCGCTCGGGAGCTGTACCACCGAGATCGTAGCCTCTGCGACGTGATCGGCGGCACTCTTCTGGATAGCCGTGACGATCAGATCCTTCGCCTTCTTGTCCGCTTCCTCGCGGGCACGGGACTCAAGGTCCTTGATCATAACGGCGGTCTCATGTTTTACTTCTTCTTCAACAGTTTTCAGCAGATATTCTTTAGCTTGTTCGGAGGTCAGCCCTGAAATTCTCTCAAGTTCCTGCACCTGGATGTCATGAGCCTTCCCGGCTTCTTCGCGAAGTCTGTCCAGTTCAAGCTCCTTTGCAGCGATCTTGGCTTCTTTCTTCTCGAGAGCCTCGGTCTTGCGGTCAAGGTTTTCTTCCTTCCTCAGCACTCTGTTCTCAAAATGCTGAAGCTCGTTCTTGCGCTCCCTGGTCTCGCGATCGAGTTCCTTCTTCGCCTTCAGGGATTCTTCCTTGACTTCTACCAATGCTTCCCGCTTCTTAGATTCCGCTTCCTTGACAGCCTCGTCAACGATCTCCCTGGCACGCTCTTCAGCGCCGCCTATCTTGGCCTCAACGACCTTCTTGCGGTAGCTCACGGCTACAAACCAGGTGATGACTCCGACTATCAGGGCAGTCAATACTATCAAAAGTATCGCAACCCAAGTCTCCACAGGAGCACCTCCTTATTAAATTGTCGCTGTATTTAAACTGATACAAAACAGTCTCAAAATACCGAATATATTTGCGTCTGTTCAAACTACAACATATAAAGTTTATCGTTTTGTTTCAAAATTGTCAATACTATTTAAAAAATTACTACTCGGTGCGAAGCGCCACCACAGGGTCCTTCTTCGCGGCAGATCTCGAAGGTATGATGCCCGAAATGAGCGTGAGCAGCATACTGATCCCTATGAGTGCGAGAGCTACCGGAACGGGCAGGTAAGCGCTCAGGTTGTTGATGCCCGTCAGGCTGTGCAGTATCGCATTTATCGGGATGCACAGCAGGTAGGTGATGAGCACTCCCAGAAGTCCCGACGAAAAGCCTATGATCACGGTCTCTGCGTTGAACATGCTCGAAACGTTCCTCTTCGACGCGCCTATTGACCTGAGTATACCGATCTCCTTCGTCCTCTCCTGTACCGATATCAGCGTTATGACGCCGATCATGATCGATGAGACTATGAGCGAAATTGCAACAAACGCGATCAGTACGTAGGTTATGGCGTTGATGATCGTAGTCACGGACGACATGATGAGCCCCGCGTAATCCGTGTAAGAGATCCTGTAGACGTCGTCCACGCTGTCGTTGTACTCGTCTATAAGCGCCACTATCGCATCCTTGTTCTCAAATGATGAAGCGTAGAGGTTGATCGTCTGCGGCTTCTCAAGGTCTATATATCCGAGTTTCTTTAAGTTGTCCTCGTAGGTTCCGTCCGAGAAAGAAACTATGCTGTCAAAGAAGCCTGCGAGCTCGCTGTCGCCGTATCCCGGAAGGCTCATTTTGAGCGCAGCGGCAAGCTCGTCCGATGACATAGCCGCGAGCTGTTCGGTCACGCTCTTTGCGTAAGCCGCCATGGCCTGCTGCTCCACTCCCTGCCTGTACATCGAGAAGAGATCGTCCTGCGACATGGCGT
>JAGDDC010000042.1 GCA_017958245.1 Lachnospiraceae bacterium | reverse complement strand
TTCAGTTGCTTACGGGGAGCGCGAAGGGCGAGGTCCATGCCTTGCGGCCGTCCTTGTCCACAAGCTCGATGCGCATGAATCGGTCGGCTTCTTTTATGTCGTAGACTGCGCTGCCTAAGGTCGCGTCGCTCACGCGCTGCCTGTCCCAGATCGAGTTGCTCAGGAAGAGCACTTTCTCAGCGCCTTCGCACTCGACTCGGATCTGCTCGTCGTTGTAGGAGACGCGCAGGAAGCGGGGTCCGCGGCTCGCATAGAAATCGCCCGCCTTGATAGCTTCAAGGAGGCTGTCTCTTGAGCAGTCCTTCGCATTTACCATGGTGAAGGAGCTCGTCTGCTCGCCCTCGTAGTAATGGCTGTCGTCTGCAGCCATCGCCCTGTAGAAGAAGCCTTTGCCGGCCCAAATGTCAAAGTAGAGCGCGGAATCAGCGCGCGGGCCGTTGCGGAAGGGCGTGTCGGAGATAGTGTTGTAGATCTCAACGCCCGAAAATCCTTCAAGCGGATACACATCAGACGGTTCGGTCATCGACCAGTAGGGGTGCGCGAGTATGGCGATCCCGCCCGCATCCCTGATGATATCTATGAGTTCCTGAGGCTTGTGGGTGTTGTCCCTCGGGAGGTCGATCTTCTTGTCCATCCCGACACCCACTATGTGGAAGATCTTGCTGGTTATCATATTGCCGCAGTCAAGTTCGATCCCGGGAAGCACGAGCATCCCGTCGTGCACGAAGAGATCGTTGGCCTTCCAGTGATCCGTGATCGCGACAAAGTCGTAGTTTTCCCTGCGGTAATAATCAAGAGCTTCGTCCGGCTCTTTATGTCCGTCCGAGACCGTCGTATGCATATGCATATTTCCCTTGTACCAGTTCTTGTCATATGAAAACAACTCTCTAAATTCCATAGCTTTCCTTTCGTGTGAGAAGCGGCTTGCTTCCCCTCCCAATCCGTACAAAACGATTATATTATAGCAGATACGGCAGGCTTTGCAAGAAATACAGAATATAAAAAAAACATGAATTTGGTTGAAATCGATTGTTTTCGGGTGTATCATATCTCTTGGCAAATGAACGGACCAAACGTAATACAGGCATCAGACGGTGGGTTAGGCCCGATCGACAGGAGGCAAGATCGAATTGGACAGAACAAGTCTTATCAACAGCTTAAAGAACGCGATGGAGACCAAGAGCGAGCCCGAGGACGAGCGTCTTGTTTTTGACAGCGTGAGCATTGAGCGTCACAATTACGCGAGACTCGTGGACATAAAGGACGTAAAGACCGAGGAGCAGCTCTATATCAAGTACCCGGAGGCATACTCCGTAAAAGAACTCTACAATCATCTGATGGAGTGCAACGAGACATCCATGAAGAACGCCGCTGTAGACGTGAAGACAAAGTTCTTTGTAGCTGCTCAGAACGAGGATGACAGGAAAGTAGCCGAGATCGTGAAGGTGGCGAGCGATCTGAACGGAAAGATCATGTCGGCGGCCTCTGACCCCGGCAGAAAAACTCTTGTGTATATGATCGTATCTGATGCTATCAAGAAACTGTGATAAAGACGAAAGACCTGCTTTAGAAGAATCCGTCTTTTAGGAAGAAGGCGGCGTAGTCCTCCAAAAGCTTCATATCTGTGCATTCTGTCACAGAGCACACGGGGACGAACACGTATCGGTCCTTCTTCGTAAAAACAAGTTCATGATCAAACAGACCTTTGGGCGCGGGAAGAAAACTTCCCGCGCGTTTTTCGTAGCAGGTGGAAGTCTTGGCGCGCACTTTGAGTGACTTGTCTATGAAAGCAGCGAGCGACTTGTGTATCGCGCGGTCCTCGGAAGGCAGGTAGAAATAGTCTTTCACGTTCTCAAAGAAGAGTTTCAACTCCCCCGAAAACACAGGTATGTAAAGCACCGCCTCGTCGCCCCTCATCCTGAGCGTGGCAGGCTCGGGCATGCGGGTGGCGTTCGGATCCAAAGCTTCGGGGAAGCTTGAAGGGTAACACTTCCCCTCAAGTTCCATGTCTTTAGGCGCGGGAAACTTTAAAGCCATCCGGATCTCCACGCAAGCGTCTTCCGCAGCTTCAGCATTATCTCCACCCCCCGTGAGGGTGGCGCTACGCACTTCAAAGCAGCCTGCGTGAAGCGCATTTGCAAAGAGGGCGGGAAGAACGTGGAAGAGTCCCAGTACGTCGTCGTGGTTGTGGAGCAGGAGAAGGGCCAGAAGCTCGTCTGCCTCCGCCTGCTTGCGCAGCTTGCGCATGACAAGAAAGTCCCTGTACACATCTATCAGCTCGCCGCCGTCCTTCTCATCCTTACGCGGGAAGCCGAGGAATCCCTCGATGGATTTCTGGCGCATTGAGTTAAGCCCAAAGAAGTTCTTGAAGGGGCGAAGGTGCTTGTACAGGTCGATCCCCTTGAAGGCGGGGAAGAAGATGTTCAGGGCTGCGGATTTCTGCGCAAGATAGGGCACGTCAAATCCCTCGCCGTTGAAATCGACGAGTATGGTATCCCTGTCCGTGAGACGCAGGAAGCTTTCGATGAGGAGAGCCTCCTCGCCGAGATCCTCCGCGAGAAATTGGCGCATGACCAGACGGCCTTCTTCGATCCGCATGCATCCGATGAGATAGAGGAAGGAAGTCGAGGCCTTGAGACCGGTGGTCTCGATGTCAAAAAAGAGGAGCCTTTCCGCCTTTTTTCCGTCGAGATCCGAAAGCACCGTGTCTATGTAGGACAGAGTCCTGTCCGATAGTTCAAAATAGTCTTCTCGTGTTATCATTTGCACCGCCATGCTCCGCAGACGCGGTTTTAGGAGTTTTTGCAGGTAAACTTGTGTTTCACAAGCGTATTGTTTATAATTATATGAAAGCCAATATCCATTATAATGTTAGCGGCAGGAATTACAAGATAAAAGAGGTCATGAAAATGGGAGAGAAAAAGGACAAAAAGATACTTGTTGTTGATGATATGGTGTTTACGAGGTCAGTAGTGAGGGGGATCCTCAAGAACAACGGCTACGAGAACGTGATCGAGGCGGGTTCCGCAAAGGAGGCAGTCATGAAGACCGTGGACGAGAAGCCCGATCTGGTCATACTCGACGTGAACCTTCCGGACTGCGACGATCTCTCAACGCTGAGACTCATCTACGAGGTGAACCCCAAGCAGGACGTGGTCGTAAGCTCTGCGGTCAACCAGCACATAGTCATAAATGAGGCGAAGAATCTGGGCATCAGGGATTATCTGGTAAAGCCTTTCACACAGGAACAGTTCGACGCATCGGTAAAGGCGATCCTTGAAGAGTGACGCAGACATAGTGGCAAATGAGGCAGCGCAGCGCGTTGATCCCGCACGGGACCTGACTGCGACTATAGCTGCACAGGGGAGCTTTTGGGGGAAGAGTAAGGCTTGATATAAGGGAAATCGGGCATGGGAGAGACTCAAAACAAACGAAGGAGAGGGAAAAAAGGGTTCGTGAGGACGTATGTCAGCGGAACGATAAGAGCCGCAGTCACGGCCCTTCTTGTAATTCTCCAGTTTTCTATAATCGTGGCGCTTGCTTACTTCCTTACGGAGCAGCAGCTCGTGATCTACTACGCCCTTCAGGTGGTGTGCACGCTGGTCATCATAATGCTCGTGAACAAGAAGAGCAGCCCGGCCTACAAGCTGGCGTGGATGACGATCATAGCGGTCCTGCCTGTCATGGGGCTTATCATGTACATACTTTGGGGAAGAGACACCGGAAAGAGGCTCAGGCGCGGCATCATGAAGAGCTTCGAGTACGGCTATTCTTTTGAGAGCAGGGATGAGGCCTGCGAAGCAGCATTTGCAGAGAGATTCCCCGACAGAGTCAGGTTCAAGAACTACATGGAGAACTCGCATTTCCCGCTGTACGGGGGCAACAGGATCAGCTATTACCCCTTCGGCGAGGATGCCTTCGAGGCGATCGTCGAGGACCTCGAGCGGGCGGAGAAGTTCGTGCTCATAAGCTTTTTTATAGTCGGCGACGGGATCCTGTGGGAGAAGATCCATGAGATCCTCAAAGAGAAGGCAAAGAAGGGCGTGAAGATCCTCTTTCTCTACGACGATTTCGGATCGATGTTCCGTACCGACAAGCACTTCAGGGAGGAGCTCGGCGCCGAGGGGATCGAGGCGAGAGTGTTCAACCCGATCCACAGATATGTTGACAAGCTCTACATGAACTTCAGGAATCACCAGAAGATCGTGGTGATCGACGGCGATATAGGCTACACGGGCGGTTTCAACCTCGCGGATGAGTACATCAACGCGGTGGAGCGCTTCGGAGTGTGGAAGGACAACGGCGTGAGGATCGAGGGCGAGGGCGTGTTCGGACTCACGATGACGTTCCTCGGCATGTGGAATTCCTGCGAGAAGAAAGCGGCGAACAAGGCGGCCCAGAACTACGAGGATTTTAGGCCCGTGAAGAAGTCGGGCAAGGCGGCTCCCGCCGCAAATGACGGACAGAGGGACGGCAACGCGGCAGAGGAGCGGGACAAGACTGCGACACCTGCGGATGGCACAGCAGATTCCCGTGCGGACGGTACATTTGCGCAGATCATATACGACGGGCCGGCAAGCAACCCGGAGCACACGGTGGAATCCGTGTTCAGGCAGTTTGTGACGGGGTCGAAGGATTACCTCTACATAACGACGCCCTACCTCGTGCTCGAGGACTCCATGGCGGACAGCCTCGTGGAGGCAGTGAGGGGCGGCGTGGACGTGAGGATCATAACTCCGAACATCCCTGACAAGAAGATGGTGAAGCTTGCGACCCAGTACAATTACGGCGAGCTGTTGAAGGCCGGGGTGCGGATATACGAGTATACGCCGGGCTTCATACACGCAAAGACGCTGATCACCTCGGATTGCTGTGTGGTCGGCACGATAAACATGGACTACAGAAGCTTTTACCTGCATTATGAATGCGGCGCGTTCATGTGGGGCGAGCAGGCGGTGAGCGACGTTCTCGCGGACTTTGAGAAGACTATGGGCGAGAGCAGGGAGATCACCTACGAGGAGTGGCTTGGCAGGCCGTGGCACACGAAGCTTGCGCAGAGCATCATCAGATTGTTCTCGACTCTCCTGTGATAGGGCAGGAAGTAGGGCGGTTTGGAAGCAGACAGGCTGAATGACGGGCAGGAGAGGCCCGGTCGCAGCCTGAAAGTATAGGAGGATTACAGTGATCGCATTTATAAAGGGTGTTGTCGAGG
Source organism: Lachnospiraceae bacterium (assembly GCA_017958245.1). Next base: position 3,103 of record JAGDDC010000042.1, on the reverse strand, counting down.
AGATCACGGACAATACGATAGTGCTTGACTGCGGGGGCGTGGGCTACGAGCTCTTCGTCACGCAGGGAGTGTTTGGGACGGTGAGCAGGACCGGCGAAGAGGTCAAGCTTCACACATATCTGCAGGTCAGGGAAGACGGGGTCGCTCTGTTCGGGTTCGCAGACAGAGACGAGCTCGAGCTGTTCAAGCTCCTCATAACGGTGAGCGGCGTGGGCCCGAAGGGCGCACTGTCGGTACTCTCATCGCTCGGGGCGGACAACCTGAGGTTTGCGATACTTGCAGACGACGCAAAGACCATCGCGAAATCGCCCGGCATAGGCCAGAAGACGGCGAGCAAGGTGATACTTGACTTAAAGGACAAGATCAATTTCAAGGACGCTTTGGACCGTAGCCTTGCTGTCGGCGAGGCAGAGCACTCAGGCGCCGCAAATGAGCCCGACAGGACTAAAGAGGTCAAGAACGAAGCAGTCATGGCGCTTTCGGCGCTTGGTTTCACGCAGACCGAGGCGCTCAAGGCCGTGAAGGCGGTAAACATCACCCCGGACATGGAGTCGGATGATGTCATAAAGCAGGCTTTAAAGTACATTTGACGGTTAAGACCACACAAGAGGACAGGATATGAGGCGGACGATCACAACAGAGCTGACGGACGAGGACCGCGGTATAGAGGGGAGCCTGCGACCGCAGCTTTTGAAAGATTATATAGGACAGGAAAAACTGAAGGACAGTCTGAAGATCTACATCGAGGCAGCCAGAAAGAGGGGCGAGCCGCTCGACCACGTGCTCTTCTTCGGACCTCCGGGACTCGGAAAGACTACTCTCGCGGGCATCATAGCAAATGAGATGGGCGGGAACTTGAGGCCCACTGCGGGACCGGCCATAGAGAAGCCGGGCGACATGGCAGCGATCCTCAACAACCTAAAGCCCGGGGACGTGCTCTTCATAGACGAGATACACAGGCTGAACAGGCAGGTCGAAGAGCTGCTCTATCCCGCCATGGAGGATTTCGCGATAGACATCGTGATAGGGCGCGGGGCGACCGCAAAGTCGATCAGGCTCGATCTGCCGCACTTCACGCTGGTGGGCGCGACGACGAGGGCCGGGATGCTCACAGCACCGCTCAGAGACAGGTTCGGAGTCGTGAGCAGGCTTGATTTCTACACCGAGAGCGAACTCGAGGAGATCATCCTAAGGTCCGCGAAAGTCCTTGGCGTGAAGATAGACTCCGAGGGAGCACACGAGCTCGCAAGGCGTTCGAGAGGGACACCGAGGCTTGCAAACAGGCTTCTAAAGAGGATCAGGGACTACTCCCAGGTCAAGTACGACGGCGACATAACCAAGGAGATCGCTGACCGCGCGCTCGATCTGATGGAGGTCGACAAGCTCGGGCTCGATTACATAGACAGGAAGATCCTGAGCGCCATGATAGAGCGCTTCGGGGGCGGACCGGTCGGTATAGAGGCTGTGGCAACGACCATCGGAGAGGACGCAGGCACGGTCGAGGACGTATACGAGCCCTTCCTCGTTCAAAAGGGGCTCATAGCGAGGACCCAGAGGGGCAGGGTCGTGACCGATCTGGCTTACAGACATCTGAATCGTGACATATGATCATTTACCGGGCAGGCCATGCTTGAGCCTGCCCTTTGTTTGTTTGGTCCTTGCAAATGACGCTTAAAAACTTGATTTTTGAAGCGGGTTTTTATATAATTATTGGAAAATCAACTGTGAGAAAGGTATGCGGGTGCGCCGGGCAAAAGGGCGCAGGATCAGGGGTTACAGAAAGGCAGAGCACGCATGGAAGAAGTAGCATACGGCGTTGGGATACCGGAGGATTTCACCAGTCCCGAAGAGCTGTACGACATGTTGATAAAGAGGATCAGAGCCTACAGGCATACGACGGATCTGTCGGATGTCAAGAAGGCTTATGACGTTGCGTTCGAAGCCCACAAGGACCAGAAGAGGAAGTCAGGCGAACCCTACATCATACACCCCATTTGCGTAGCCATAATACTCGCAGATCTCGAGCTTGACCTTGAGAGCATCATCGCAGGCATACTGCATGACGTGGTCGAGGACACCAAGCTCACATTTGAAGACGTTGAGGAGCAGTTCGGACACGAGGTCGCGATACTCGTGGACGGCGTCACAAAGCTTACAAAACTCAATTATTCGGCGGACAAGGTGGAGTTGCAGGCGGAGAACCTGAGAAAGATGTTCCTCGCCATGGCAAAGGACATAAGAGTCATACTCATCAAGCTCGCCGACCGTCTCCACAACATGAGGACCATGCAGTACCAGCCCGCAAACAAGCAGTACGAGAAGGCCAGAGAGACCATGGATATCTACTGCCCGATAGCTCAGAGGCTCGGTATATCCAGGATCAAGATAGAGCTCGACAACCTGTCGCTCTAGTACCTTGAGCCCGAGACCTACAAGGAGCTCTCGGAGAAGGTCGCTCAGAAGAGGCATGAGAAGGAGAACTTCATAAACGAGATCGTCGAGGAGGTGGGCACCCACATAGAGGAGGCCAACATCACCGCGAAGGTCAACGGCAGAGTGAAGCATCTGTTCAGCATTTACAAGAAGATGGTCAACCAGAACAAGACGCTCGACCAGGTATATGACCTCTTCGCCGTCAGGATCATAGTCCACACGGTCAAGGACTGCTACGCGGCACTCGGCGTGATACACGAGATGTACAAGCCGATCCCCGGGCGTTTCAAGGACTACATAGCGATGCCCAAGCCCAACCGCTACCAGTCGCTGCACACGACGCTCATCAGCCCCAAGGGGCAGCCTTTTGAGATACAGATCAGGACCTATGAGATGCACAAGGTCGCTGAATACGGTATCGCGGCGCACTGGAAATACAAGACCGACCCCGAGGGCAGGATCTCCCCGGATTCCGAGGAGGAGAAGCTCACCTGGCTCAGACAGATCCTTGAGTGGCAGAAGGACCTCTCGGACAACAAAGAGTTCCTCTCGCTCTTAAAGAACGACCTCGACCTCTTCTCGGACAGCGTGTACTGCTTCACACCCACGGGTGACGTGAAGAACCTGACGGCGGGTTCTACGCCTGTCGACTTCGCGTACAGCATACACA
>JAGDDC010000041.1 GCA_017958245.1 Lachnospiraceae bacterium | reverse complement strand
CCGCAGACTGCGGCGTAGACATCCTCGTAGTCCTTCATGCGGTTTGAAACCGCGATATAGCCGATACGCTCACCGGGAAGAGACAGCGATTTGCTGAAGGAGTAACCGACGATCGTATCGTCATAATAGTTCATGAGGTAGGGCACCTCGATGTCATCATACACAAGTTCCCTGTAGGGCTCATCAGCGATCAGGTAGATCGGATGTCCGTATCTTTCCTCTCTCTCCTTCAGGATCCCGCAGAGCCTCTCTATCGTGGCCTTTGAGAGAACAACGCCCGAAGGGTTGTTCGGGGAGTTCACGATGATGCCCTTGGTCTTTTCCGAGAGAGCTTTCTCAAAGCCGTCAAAATCTATCTGGAAGGTCGTACCTTCGGGCTTCACCGCTATGAGCTCACAGCCCGCCGCCTCGACAAATACCCTGTACTCCGGGAAGAAAGGTGCGAACGTGATGAACTCGTCACCCTCGCATGCGAGCGCCCTGACGGATATCGCAAGAGACGCTGCGGCACCAACGGTCATATATATGCAGTCGGGACTTATGTTCGTTCCAAATGTCGTGTTTATATAGTCCGAAACCGCCTTCCTCACCTTCGGATCGCCCTGCGCCGAGGTGTAGCCGTGTAGCATCACGCTGTCCGACTCATCCACGAGCTTCTTTATGGTCTCGTTCACGCAGTCGGGAGCGGGTATGCTCGGGTTCCCGAGGCTGAAGTCAAACACCTTGTCCGCTCCGATCTCTGCTCTCCTCTTGTTTCCGTACTCGAAGATCTCCCTGATCACCGATCTTGTCTTCCCAAGTCCTGTCATTTTTTCTGAAATCATGTCTGTTTTCCTTTCCTAAGCTGTAAAACTGCGCAGTGTCATATCACGGGTTTCCGTATATCTTCAAAGTCAGACCCTGTCATACCCCGAGCTTTCTTGCCACTCTCAGGACGAGCGCCTGTGTCTTCGAATCTTCGATCTCGCCCCTCATCACCATATCGACAGCTTCCCTTAAGGGGATCTTCTCGACCTCGAGGAACTCATCCTCATCGAGGTTCATCTCACCTCTGTCCGCGACCCTGCAGAACCAGAGTCTGATGATCTCCCCGCAGTATCCGGGTGAGGGGTACAGGTCTCCGAAGAACTCCCAGTCTTTCCCCTCGCACCCGGTCTCTTCCTTCAGCTCACGCTTCACTGCCTCAAAATGCTCCTCGCCCACCTCAAGCTTGCCCGCGGGAAGCTCCATGATCACCTTGTGGTAGGGGTATCTGTACTGCCTCACAAAGAGCAGCTCATTTCTGTCTGTCAGTGCCGCGACGGTCACCCCGCCCGGGTGGTCGACCACCTCTCTCGTGCTCGTCTTTCCGTTCACAAGCCCGACCTTGTCAACATGAACCGTGAGGACACGTCCCTTGAACTTGTCCTCACGTTCCAGAGTTTTTTCATTCAGTTCCATTGTTTCCTCACTTTCCAAACCCCGACTCGAATCTTCGAATCATTTTCCGGGTACATAAACCACCAGATAATCTCCGTCGGGATCCCTGATCGTTTTCTCATCAACGACCTGAAGCACGACAGCGTCCGGGACACCGGATGCCCCTATCGAAATCTTCGAACCGTCGAATGCGTACTCTCCCTGGCTCTCCGCCTCCCCGGTCTCCTTGTTCCTAAAATACCATTTGTGGTCAGCGGTGAACTCATAGTACATGTCATACTCTTCATATCCCCAGTAGTTTTCGGTGAGCATGCTCTCCTCAAATGTCCCGGACGAAGCCATGCCGTCCGGGAGAGTTACGTTTCCGTAGGGTGCGTCCGAAGAGCACGCCGAAAGACATGTGGCAAGTATCGCTGCGGCGATCACCGCCAATACTCTCTTTTTCATTTTAAGCTTTCCTCCCCGACATAGCCTTCTCTGCGCCCTTCCACAGCTCGTTCTCGACGTAGATCTGAGCCAGTCCGCCCTCTGCGGTCTCTCTGTATCTCGAAGCTATGTCAACTCCTGTTCTTCTCATGGTCTCTATGACCATGTCAAGTGAGATCTTTCTCGATGAGGCGAGGAAATTCGCAAGTCTCACCGCATTGATCGCACGCATTGCGGCGACGGCGTTTCTCTCGATACAGGGTATCTGAACGAGTCCGTTCACCGGGTCGCACGTAAGCCCCAAATGGTGCTCCATGGCGATCTCCGCTGCGTACTCGATCTGGTCGAGGCTCATACCGTAGGCCTCCGATGCAGCTGCAGCAGCCATCGAGCAGGCCGTCCCGATCTCCGCCTGACATCCGCACTCGGCGCCGCTGATCGAGGCGTTCTGCTTCACGAGATTCCCCACAAGGCCTCCCGTTGCCAGAGCTCTCAGGATCTCCCTGTCGTTGAACTCACGCCTCTCCTGGAGGTATCGCATGACCGCGGGCACCACGCCGCACGAGCCGCAGGTAGGCGCTGTGACTATCTGCCCAAGCGAAGCGTTCTGCTCGCTCACCGCGTAGGCGTAGGAACAGACCATCCTGTTCTCCCTTGTCATAGCCGACTCATCTATGTGATGCTGTGAATATATCCTCTTCGCGACACGGTGCAGGTGAAGTCCGCCCTTCAGCTCTCCCTCCGCGTGCAGGCCCTCCGTGATCGCCTTCTTCATGGTGTGCCAGATATCGTCGAGATAATCAAAGAAGTCTTCGCCCTCGACCATCTTGACGTACTGCCACAGCCTCATATCGTGATCCAGGCAGTACTGCTTGATCTCGCTGAAGCTCTCGTGAGGATAGATGTTCTCGGGGTTCTCCTCCTCATGACCTATGATGTGTATAGATCCGCCTCCAACACTTGCCACTCTCCAGCGGCAGACCTCCTCCCCGCCCTTCATGGCGATGAGGTCCATGGTGTTTGCGTGCGGAAGGTTCTTCTCCTCGGTGTCAAACAGCACATCAACCTGATGACCGGCAAATGTCTGCCTGATGATGTCATCCGTCATATGCCCTTTGCCCGTGAGGGCCAGCGAACCGTACAGGATGGCCGTGAAAGCGTCCGCCTCCGGGTTTTCTTCCAAAAACATGCGCGAAGCCTTCTCAGGTCCCATGGTGTGGGAGCTTGAAGGTCCGCGTCCGATCTTGTACAAATATCGCAGTGATTCCATACACGCCTCCCTATATCAAAAGCCTTGCGCAAATGATCCTTTCCCGGCAAGGCTGTGCCTCAAAAACAAGTTCAAATTGTATTATACCACAAAGGATTGTATAATACTTGCATGGACAGAAAAATTCTTTTTACGGACCTTGACGGTACCCTTCTCAGTTCAGACAAGACCATCAGCCCCGGCAATCTTCGCGCGATCGGGCAAATGACGAAGGCCGGTCATATGTTAGTGATAGCCACAGGCAGGCCTCTTGCGAGCGCCATCAAGATCGCAAGGCGCTACGGCTGGACAGAAAAGGGATACTACATATCGAGCTTCAACGGTGGCCTCATCTATGACTGCGGCGAGGCAAAGACTATCGTGAGGCGCTCGGTCTCATTTGCGGATGTAAGGTTTATCTTCGACAAGGCATATGAGGCGGGGCTTCACTGTCACACCTACTCGGAGGACAGAGTCGTGGCGGAAAGGCTCACGCCCGAGCTCAAGTTTTATTCAAAGGCGATCGACCTTCCCGACAGGATCGAGAAGGATGTCACAAAGGCCCTCAAAGAGGAGCCTCCGAAGATCATCGTCCTCTCATTTGGCAGCCACGAGGTCTTGGATCCCTTCAGGGCCGAGATGGCCTCGCACTTGGGAGACAGGCTGCTGCACTTTTTCTCGCACCCCTATATGCTTGAGTTCCTGCACCCGGAATCCTCAAAGGGACAGGCCATAAAGACTCTGTGCGACGTTCTTGGCATACCTGTGGAGCAAAGCATTGCGGCAGGCGATGAAGAAAACGACGTGACCATGATAAAAGCCGCAGGTACAGGGGTCTGCATGGCAAATGGCGTTCCCGCGTCAAAAGCAGTCGCAGACTATGTGACCGAGTCGGACAACGACCACGACGGCATAAAAGAAGTCATCGAGCGATTCGTGCTCACATCGTGATGCCCGGCCTGTCCAGTCGCTCTGAGGCGCTCTGTCACATGGCTTCTGCCCGTTCCATGATCTCCTCCCTCGAGGGGATGGAGGGGATGCCGCCTTTCTTCGTGACACACAGGCCCGCGGCGGCGTTTCCGATCCGTCCGAGCCTTGCAAGTTCATCTGTATCGATCTCACAGAGGCGTTTTTTAAGCGCCTCTTTTTCTGT
>JAGDDC010000040.1 GCA_017958245.1 Lachnospiraceae bacterium | reverse complement strand
TACGACATGGTGCCGAGGACGTTCATCTTCGGAGCCAAGGCTTCCGCGGGCTACCACAGGGCGAAGTCCATCATCAAGCTGATCAACCGCGTGGCGGACGTTGTAAACAACGACGACTCCATAGGCGGCAAGCTCAAGGTCGTGTTCATAGAGAACTACAGGGTATCCAACGCAGAGCTGATCTTCTCTGCCGCTGAGGTCTCGGAGCAGATCTCAACGGCCAGCCAGGAGGCTTCGGGTACCGGAAACATGAAGTTCATGCTGAACGGAGCGATCACCATAGGCACGACGGACGGCGCAAACGTGGAGATTGTCGAGGAAGTCGGCAAGGAGAACGCGGTGATCTTCGGACTCAGCTCCGATGAAGTCATAAACTACGAGAACAATGGCGGCTACAACCCCAACGACGTCTACAACGACGACGCTGAGGTGAGGGAAGTCATGAACCAGCTGGTAAACGGTTTCTACTCTCCTCAGGATCCCGAGCTCTTCAGGGGGATCTTCAACTCGCTGCTTGAGTCGGGCGGCTACGAGAGGGCGGACCAGTTCTTCATACTGAAGGATTTCAGGGCTTACGCCGACGCGCAGAAAGAGATCGACAGAAGATATCGCGACAAGAAGGCATGGAACAGGAGTGCGCTCCTAAACGTTGCCTGCTCGGGCAAGTTCTCTTCGGACAGGACCATCGAGGAGTACGTAAAAGACATTTGGCATCTCGGAAGGATCAGATAAATGGGCAAGTATTTTGGAACCGACGGTTTCCGCGGTGAGGCCAACGTGGGACTCACCGCCGAGCACGCCTACAAGGTGGGGCGGTTTCTCGGAGCCTACTTCGGGAAGGACCACAGGGCGAAGGTCGTCATAGGGAAGGACACGAGAAGGTCGAGCTATATGTTCGAGTATTCGCTCGTAGCGGGGCTCACGGCCTCGGGGGCGGACGCGTATCTCCTTCACGTGACCACGACTCCCAGTGTGTCATTTGTCGTAAGAAGCGAGGATTTCGACTGCGGGATCATGATATCCGCAAGCCACAACCCCTTCTACGACAACGGGATCAAGATCATAAACAGCAGCGGATACAAGCTGGACCGTGAGATCGAGGATCTGATCGAGGACTATATAGACGGAAAGGGAGAGGAACTCCCCCTGGCGGTCAGAGAGAACATCGGACGGACCGTGGACTACGCCATAGGCCGTCACAGGTACATAGGCTACCTGATCTCGCTTGCGACCAGGTCCTTCAAGGACATGAGGGTAGGACTCGATCTGGCAAACGGCTCCGCAACGACGGTGGCGAAGGGAGTGTTTGACACGCTCGGCGCCAAGACCTACGTGATCGGGAGCGAGCCGGACGGCACCAACATAAACACGGATTGCGGATCGACGCACATAGAGGCGCTCAGGCAGTTCGTGATCGAGAAAGGGCTCGACGTCGGCTTTGCCTACGACGGGGACGCAGACAGATGTCTCGCGGTCGATGACGAGGGCAATATAGTTGACGGCGACAAGATCCTCTATATATGCGGCTCCTACATGGCGGAGCGCGGCGACTTAAACAACAACACCGTTGTGACCACGGTCATGTCGAACTTCGGCCTGTACAAGGCCCTCGACAAGCTCGGGATCGCGTACGAGAAGACCGCCGTGGGAGACAGGTACGTGAGCGAGAACATGAGGATCAACGATCACTCGCTCGGCGGAGAGAACTCGGGACACATCATCTTCAGGAAGCACGCAGTGACCGGCGACGGGATACTCACGAGCCTCAAGCTCATGGAGGTCATGCTCGAGAAGAAGATGAAGCTCTCGGAGCTCGGCTCGAAGATGAAGCCCTATCCCCAGGTTTTAAAGAACGTCAGGGTCGTTGACAGATCGAAAGCGATAGGTGACTCAGACGTCGCAAAGGCGATAGAGGACGTCGGGGGCAGGCTCGGCGAAAACGGCAGGATACTTGTGAGAGAGAGCGGCACGGAGCCGGTGATCCGCATACTCGTTGAGGCAGGCGACATGGAGACCTGCGAGAGAGAAGTTTCGGCTGTGTATGATGTCCTGAAGAACAAGGGACACATTGCAGGATAGAGGCAAATGATGTAGAGGTTCCTAACGAGAGGAGGAAGACAAATGAAATTCTGCATGAATTGCGGAACTCAGCTTTTAGATGAAGCCGTGTTCTGTTATAACTGCGGAGCAAGGGTCGAGAACGAAGCTCCCGCGCAGCAGGCGGGCCAGTATGTTGATCAGGCGGCTCAGACAGCGGATCAGTACGCCGGACAGGCAGAGCAGTACACGGAGCAGGCAGCTCAGACGGCGGACCAGTACGCGGAACAGGCGGATCAGTACGCTGAGCAGGCAGCTCAGACAGCGGATCAGTATGCGGAACAGGCAGATCAGTATGCGGAGCAGGCAGCCCAGACAGCAGATCAGTACGCAGAGCAGGCGGCTCAGACAGCGGACCAGTACGCCGGAGGGGCAGCCATGGCAGCGGGACAGGCTCAGCAGTACGACCAGAACGCTCAGTACGGCCAGTACGATCAGAACGCTCAGTACGGACAGCAGTATGGTCAGTACGATCAGAACGCTCAGTACAACCAGCAGTACGGCCAGTATGACCAGAACGCCCAGTACAACCAGCAGTACGGTCAGTACGGCCAGCAGTACGGACAGTACGACCAGAACGCTCAGTACAACCAGCAGTACGGCCAGTACAATCAGCAGAACGCTCAGTACAACCAGCAGTATAACCAGCAATACAACCAGTACGGCCAGCAGTACAATCAGCAGTACGGTCAGTACAACCAGCAGTACGCTGTACAGGCGGGCGCACCCGATCCTCAAGCGATCATGGAAGACACCGCAAGGACAGTCACCGGTGGCGTCGGCATAGCGATCACCCTCTCTCATATCGGACAGATCATACTTTCGATCGTGGTTATGTTCGGAAGCGTGAGGGCGTCACAGCAGCTCTTCATCTCACTTCTCGTTGAGACCGACCTTTACAAGTATCTCGGAGATGATGCGCTCAACGTGATCAACACTCTTCTTGGCACGACCAAGACAGCTGCGATCATCTCGGGATTCATAGGTATGATACCCGCGATCCTCAGCGCTATCGGACTCATAGTGATAATGGGTGGCAGAAAGAAGAGACCTATGAGCGGAGCAGGCTTCATGCTCATAAAGATAAGCAACATCATCACTTTCGTGGTGGTATGCCTTGCACTCGGTCTCGGACTTGCTTTCCTCATCATCGCAACGGTTCAGGTCGGCAGCTACACATCTCAGATATCGGATATGTTCGGCTTCGGCTACGGAGATATGTACGGCGCGGCTGTTTCCGCGGGCACGTCCGCAGTCATGTGGCTCCTCGTGGGCATATTCATAGCGCTGACCGTGCTTGTGATCCTCTACTACGCAAAGAAGATCTCTGCGATCACCATCGCGAAGAGAGCTGCATCACAGGGCGTTTACTACAGAAAGAAGCCCTCGATGCTCTACGCAGTATTGTGCTTCATCTTTGCTGCAGGCTTGCTTTCAAGCATTTCCGCAGGCTTCCCGAAGGAGCTGTGGAGCATACTCTCATACATCGGAGTGGTGCTTTCATCACTGACCCTGGTTCTTTCCGGTATCATGGCGATCAAACTCCGCAACACTCTTTCAAAGTATTGACCCTTTTTTGAAAGCTTCGGAATATCTTGCAAATAATACGGGCATATGCTACAATGTATTGGATTGTGGGCTATGCCCGTCTTTTTAGTGATAAAAGGTTTTAGGAGGAGTACACAGCAATGAGTGTAAAGATTGAAGATCTTGGAAAAAACATGGTTAAGCTTACCATAGAGGTCGGAACGGAAGAAGTTGACAAGGCGCTTGAGAGCGCATACCACAAGAACAAAGGCAAGATCAACGTGCAGGGCTTCAGAAAGGGCAAGGCTCCCAGAAGCATCATCGAGAAGATGTACGGACCCGAGGTGTTCTACGAGGACGCTGCGAACGAGATGATCAACAGCTCGTACGAGCAGGCAGTGACCGAGAGCGGCGTTGAAGTGGTTTCAAGACCGCAGATCGATGTCACACAGATCGAGAAGGGCAAGTCTTTCATTTACACCGCAGAGGTTGCCAAAAAGCCCGAGGTAGAGCTTGGCAAATACAAGGGAGTCGAGATCGACAAGATAGATGTCAGCGTTTCTGACGACGAAGTAAACGAGGAGATCGACAAGGAGAGAGAGAAGAACTCGAGGACCGTGGACGTGGACAACAGGCCCGCGCAAATGAACGACATAGTCAACATCGACTATGAGGGCAGCGTGGACGGAGTTCCCTTCGACGGCGGCAAGGCAGAGGGCGCAAACCTCACTCTCGGCTCACATTCTTTCATCGACACCTTCGAGGATCAGATCGTGGGCAAGAGCATCGGCGATGAGTTCGATGTTAACGTGACATTCCCCGAGGAGTACCACGCAGAAGAGCTCAAGGGCAAGGCAGCAGTCTTCAAGTGCAAGCTCAACGGCATCACCGTGAAGGAGCTTCCCGAGCTCGACGACGACTTCGCACAGGACGTATCGGATTTCGACACGCTCTCGGAGTACAAGGAAGACGTGAAGAAGAAGCTGTCCGAGAGGAAAGAGGCTCAGGCGAAGAACGCAAAGGAGGACGCTGTGGTCGACAAGATCATCGAGGACTCCAAGATGGACATCCCCGAGCCCATGATCGACCTTCAGAAGAGGGAGATGGCTGAGGACTTCGCTCAGAGGCTCACAAGCCAGGGCATGTCGATCGATATGTACTTCAAGTACACCGGAATGACAGCTCAGCAGTTCATAGAGCAAATGAAGCCGCAGGCACTCAAGAAGATCCAGTACAGGCTGGTTCTTGAGGCTGTTGCGAAGGCAGAGAAGCTCGAGGCTGACGAAGAAGAGATGAAGAAAGAGCTCGAGCGCATGGCAAGCCAGTACCAGATGGAGGTTGACAAGCTCGAAGAGCTCCTCGGAGAGAACGAGAAGAAGATGATCAAAGAGGATCTCGAGGTACAGAAGGCTATTGATTTCGTTCGCGACAACGCAGTAGAGAAATAAACGGAGGCAGGCAATGGCACTTATCCCTTATGTAATCGAACAGACAAGCCGCGGAGAGCGGTCGTACGATATTTATTCAAGGCTTTTGAAGGACAGGATCATTTTCCTCGGAGACGAGGTGACGGACGATCTTGCGAGCATCGTGGTCGCTCAGCTCCTCTTCCTTGAGGCGGAGGATCCCGCGAAGGACATCAACCTCTATATCAACAGCCCCGGCGGATCGGTATCCGCGGGACTTGCGATCTACGACACGATGCAGTACATCAAATGCGACGTATCGACGATCTGTATCGGACTTGCAGCCAGCATGGGCGCTTTCCTTCTCTCGGGAGGAACAAAGGGCAAGAGGTTCGCTCTTCCCAATGCGGAGATCATGATCCATCAGCCCTCGGGCGGCGTAAGAGGCCAGGCTACAGAGATCAAGATCGTGGCTGAGAACATCCTGAAGACAAAGAAGAAGCTCAACGAGATCCTCGCAGCCAACACGGGCAAGCCCGTCGAGGTGATCGAGGTCGACACCGAGCGCGACAACTACATGAGCGCCGCAGAGGCAGCAGAATACGGTCTGATCGATACGGTAATAGAGCATCGCTGACATCAAGCTTTCGAAGAAAGGTTGATGTATAGCCGAGCCCTTCCCGCGAAGCGGGAATCTAATGGCGAGGCTTACAGCTTTACTTACGGCCGAGCCTGTCCCGCGAAGCGGGAACCTAATGGCGAGGCTCACAGCTTTACGTGCGAGATGGAGAGGTAGACAAGTGGCAGGAAGAAACAATGACAAGAAAATACTCCGCAGATGTTCGTTCTGCGGGAAGAGCCAGGATCAGGTCCGCAAGCTGATCGCGGGACCGCTCGACGTGTTTATCTGCGACGAGTGTGTCGAACTGTGCGCGGAGATCATCGAGGAAGAGAACGAGTACGATTCGCGTCAGGCAAATGACCTCGACATCAATCTCTTAAAGCCCGAGGAGATCAAAGCCTTCCTCGACCAGTACGTGATCGGGCAGGAGGACGCGAAGCGCGTTCTCGCGGTATCTGTGTACAACCATTACAAGAGAGTGCTCGCTGACCACGACCTCGACGTAGAGCTCCAGAAGAGCAACATACTCATGATGGGGCCCACCGGTTCGGGAAAGACCTACGTGGCGCAGACTCTCGCGAAGATCCTGAACGTTCCGTTCGCGATAGCGGATGCGACCACACTCACCGAGGCCGGTTACGTGGGCGAGGATGTAGAAAACATCCTCTTGAAGCTCATCCAGGCAGCGGAGTACGACGTGGAGAGAGCACAGTACGGGATCATTTACATCGACGAGATAGACAAGATAACGAGAAAATCGGAGAACGTCTCGATCACGAGAGACGTCTCGGGAGAAGGCGTACAGCAGGCCTTCTTAAAGATCCTCGAGGGAACCATGGCCTCGGTACCGCCTCAGGGCGGCAGAAAGCACCCGCATCAGGAGTTCATTCAGATCGACACGACGAACATCCTGTTTATATGCGGAGGAGCATTTGACGGCCTCGAGAAGATCGTTGAGGCGAGGATCGGACAGAAGTCCCTCGGCTTCAACGCCGAGATCAAGGAAGGACAGAACGAGGAGATCGGAGACCTCTTCAGGAAAGTGCTTCCCGAGGACCTCATCAAGTTCGGTCTGATCCCCGAGTTCGTGGGACGTGTGCCCGTCACGGTGGCACTCGACCTGCTCGATGAGCAGGCGCTCGTAGACATACTGAGCAAGCCCAAGAACGCTCTCGCAAAGCAGTACAAGAAGCTCTTCGAACTCGACGGCGTGGAGCTTGAGTTTGAGGAGGGCGCGCTCGAGATCATCGCAAGGCGCTCCTACGAGAGGAAGACGGGAGCCAGAGGACTCAGGGCGATCATGGAATCTGTCATGATGAACTCCATGTATCAGGTTCCGACAGACATGAACGTCAAGAAGTGTATCATCACCAAGGAGGCGGCTATGGGTTCCGGAGAGCCTGAGCTCGTGAGACTCGAGGGCGACAGGGCGCGCAAAGTGCCCGGCAAACGCGGGACCAAGAAGCCTACCAACGAGATAGCATAACCTGTCGCAGTCTTAGACTGTGACGGGACGATAGTCCGGAGACTGTGACAGAGTTCATAGCCTTGCGACTACAACGAGGGAACAGCCTACAGCCGGCTGCACACTGCGGGACACGCAGTGTGCGCGCGTAGGCTTTTTTTAAAAGACAGGTGGTTTGTATGGAGAACAGGCTGATGCCGGTAGTACCTTTGAGGAGTATCTCGGTGCTCCCGGGTATGATCCTCAATTTTGATGTTGTGAGACCCTTCGGAGTGGCTGCGATCGAAGCCGCGTCGAGGTCGGACATGGTTGCCCTTCTCGTGACGCAAAGGAACCCGCAGGTCGACAAGCCCGCGCTCACTGACCTCTACAGGGTCGGGACCGTCGCGAGGATCAAGCAGGTCATCAAAATGCCAGGAAACTCCGTGAGAGTGATCGCCGAGGGCAAGAACAGAGGCGAGCTGATAAGCCTTGACGACGAGGACGGCTGCTTCTGGGGCTCCGTTGCGGTAAAGGTCGAGGAGGAGGAACAGATCCCCGAGTCAAAGGCCCTTGCCATGCACAGGCTCCTCCACGAGAAGCTTGAGGCCTATGTCGCCGCAAATCCGACGCTCAACAAGGACCTTGCCCGTCAGCTGCTTGCGGACAAGCCGCTTGGCATGCTGCTCGCGCAGACCGTGGTCCAGGTGCCCATGACGACGGGGCAGCATCAGCTCCTGCTCGAAGCGGACACGCTCGACGAGCGGTTCAACGCGCTCATAGACATACTCACGAGCGAGACCGAGGTCTCACAGATCAAGAAGAGCATCAACGAGAAGGTCAAGACCAAGGTCGACAAGAGTCAGAGAGACTATATCCTGAGGGAACAGATAAAGAGCATAAAGGAAGAGCTCGGTGAGACCGACGCCAACCCCGACGCGGACGAGTACTCGAAGAAGGTAGAGGAGCTCGACGCTCCCGACGAGGTGAAGGAGAGGATCGTCAAGGAGATCGAGCGCTTCAAGAGCATACAGGGAAGCTCTGCCGAGTCCGCGGTCGCAAGGGGCTACATAGAGACTCTGCTCGCTCTCCCCTGGAACAAGGCGGACGAGGAGAGATGTGACCTCGCCAAGGCAAAGGAGATCCTCGAGAGAGACCATTACGGTCTGAACAAGGTGAAGGACAGGATACTCGAATTCCTTGCGGTGAGAGCGCTGACAGACAAGGGTGACAGCCCGATCATTTGCCTGGTAGGCCCTCCCGGAACGGGCAAGACCTCCATAGCAAAGTCCGTGGCGGAGGCGCTCGAAAAGAAATACGTGAGGATCTGTCTCGGCGGCGTGCGGGACGAGGCCGAGATCAGAGGCCACAGAAGGACCTATGTGGGCGCGCTCCCCGGCAGGATCATATCGGGACTGAAGGACGTGGGCGTGAAGAACCCGCTCATGCTGCTCGACGAGATCGACAAGATGAGCAGGGATTACAAGGGAGACACAGGCTC
>JAGDDC010000039.1 GCA_017958245.1 Lachnospiraceae bacterium | reverse complement strand
GCGTAATTGCGCTTAAAACGCGCATCCGGCATGAATACCGCGCCGTTGTAATAGATCAGATCACCGCTCTTTGAGAGAGGGATCACCGCATCCTTGTCGCGGTAATCGAGCACGACCGCGTCCTCCACCACATCCAGGTCGTAGCGTATGTTGGGGTTCGCCCTGAAGGCCTTGACCCTCTCGTACGTCCTGTCGTAGAGGCAGAGTTCAAACGTGTTCTTGCCCAGTATCTTTAAGAGTCTGATAAGCATCCTGTGAGTCAAGAGTATCTGGGACTTTGAGAAGACCTTCGAACTCCTCTGACTGTCAGAGAGCTCGCAGACCTCGTAAATGCTTATCAGAAAATCCAGTATGTCCCTTGATGATCTGTCGAACTCACACTCCTCGGCTATGTATTTGAAGTCCTTGCCGAGTATGATGTTCTGTCCGTCGATGTACTCCGCGATGAAGCGCTTGAGAGCCTGGACCTTGTAGAGTCTGGTGTTTCCGACTCTGAGCGACAGCGACGCAAAGACCCCGTCGTCCCCCAGTATCTGCGACACTGTTATGACGGGCTCCACGCGGTAGACCTCCTTCGAGATCAGGTCGTCGTCACGGCTCGAATAGTAATCGAGGACCTTCAGCGGCCTCATCTCCTCGGGCGTGATGTCCGTGCGGTTCTTGACCTCCTGGTGCTTCATGATCCTGAAGAGAGAAGCCACGACGTGCCTGCAGGCCCCGCGCTCCTTCAGGTTCGAAGGACAGTTGCAGGTGAAGTCGAAGGTCTGGTCCTCCTTCGGCTTGATGAGCACGGTATAGTCGAAGAGGTCGTGCACGACCAGCTTGTACTGGTCGGCGGCCTTCGAGTAGGATGCGGACTTCACGTCCTTGTTGCGGAACAGCTGAAGGCCGCGCGCGTACGCGACATCATTTGCGGCTAAGTTGCGTATGATAGTCCTGTTTACGATCAACATGTCATATAACCTCGATCAGGTCAGTATCAGGGTGATGCGGGATAATAATAACTGCTCCAGATATGTTCTGCGATGAGCATGGGGTCGTCGTCCTTCAGCATGAAGTAATCTCTCGAAGCCCCGGTATCATAGTCGTGGTCGTCCCATGTGAGGTCGAAGCTGTACCAGCCCTTGCCGACCTTGATCTTGTTCCACGCGTGCTTGTCACCGTTTGCAAAGCCTGCGACCATGACGTTGTCGTAGCCTAAGATCTCGCACAGTATCTGGAACACACTTGCGTAAGCCTCGCACACGCCGCTTCCATCAAAGAGGAGCGATGCCGCGTCGTACTCGCTGTACTCCCTGCTTCCTGGAGTGTACGAATACCTGTAGGTGCCGAGGTTCGCCACCGCGTCGTAGAGGTTCGAGATGATCTCCTGCGGATCGTCCGTATCCGCCGTTGCCTTTTCGACCATCTTCTTTAACTTCTTGATCATCTTCTTCTCGACGTTCGAGATCTTGTAATCCTTGTAGCGCATCGAGAGGATGCACTTCCATGTGTGCTTGTAGACCGGCACGAAATCAACATAGTCATATGTCCAGTTCATGTTGAAGTCGTTGGCGTAGCCAGAGAGCACCCTGTCCTGAGCGAGAAGCAGCTCAAAGAGGTCGTCCCTGACGCCGTTCGTGTAGTGGTTTACATACGCTTCGCCCTGACCCTTCGGTATGTAGACGCGGACAGTCTCCGCGCCTCTCTCGAAGCCGTTTACCAGAGCGACAAAGAGCGATTCCTTGTCGTTTGCGTTGTATTCGAGGAGCTTCTTGTACTTGCCCCAGTCTCTGTTTGCAGAGAGCTTGATGTACTCGGTGTTGACCTTCTTGTCTTCCTTATTGTCACCGGAACCCTTGGTCACGCGGACTATGCACTTGTATTCCTTGCCTACGTATTTCGCGGTGATCCTGGCTGTCTTGCCGGCTTTGAGCGCCGTCACCCAACCTTTCTGCGTGACTCTCACGACTTTCGGTTTGTCGGAGGACCATTTGATCGGCTTGTCACCTGCGTTGAGAAGCTTCAGCTTGATCTTCTCGCCCTGTTCGAGCTTGATCGAGGCGTAGTTGAGCTTGATGCGCGCTTCGCTGTGGACGCTGTTTACGGTCTCTCCGCCCGCAAATGATGCACTCTCAACGGTGACAGCAGCCTCTGCGGGTGCCGGACCCGTCTGTGCCGATGCGGGGAAAGCTGCCGAAAGCCCGAGCAGGAGCGCGAGCGCCAGAGCTATAAACCTTCCTGATCCTTTAAACACCTTTTTCATAAGCCCTCCTTTTTCTGTGAGTAAATCCTTAAGACGTTGCCCTCCGCGGGCATGACATCGAACTTGACTCTGATGTGCTGCTTGGGGTGCGGGCAGCTCTCCATGTGAGCTCCCTCCTCATCCGTCATGTCGAGCACCCTGAGCTGTGTGTTCTCACCGTCCGGCCTCATGCACTCGAGGCAGTCACCCACGCTGAACTTGTTCTTCTGCTCGAGGTGAGCGTAGCCCTCTTTGTCAACGAGGTTCACCGTGCCGAGGTACACATAGTCCTTTATGTAGGTGCTTGTGCCGTAGTTCTGCGAATCCGCGCCCGGCTTCCCGAAGAAGAACCCCGTCGAGAAGTTCCTGTTGGTGCATTTGCCGATCTCCTCGAAGTAGAAGTCTTTCCTCGCCTCGTACTTTGCGGGATCCTCCAAAAAGTCGTCTATCGCGAGCCTGTAGGCTCTGGCAACGGTCGCAACGTACAGCGCCGTCTTCATCCTGCCCTCGACCTTGAAGCTGTCGATACCGGCCTTCAAAAGCTCCGGTATGTGGCGGACCATGCACAGATCCTTTGAGTTGAAGATAAAAGTCCCTCTCTCGTTCTCAAAGACAGGCATGTACTCGCCCGGCCTCGTCTCCTCGGTCACGTAGTACTTCCACCTGCAGGGGTGGGTGCACTCGCCCAGGTTCGCGTCGCGCCCCGTCATATAGTTTGACAGCAGGCATCTGCCCGAATAAGAGATGCACATGGCGCCGTGGACGAAGGTCTCTATCTCGAAGTCCTCGGGTATGCTCTTTCTAATGGTCCCGATCTCCTCGAGACTCAGCTCCCGCGCAGACACCACTCTCTTTGCGCCCTGCTTCGCCCAGAAGAGGAAGGTGCGCGAGTTCGTGTTGTTTGCCTGCGTGCTTATGTGGATGTCGATCTCGGGGCAAATGCGCCTCGCCGTGTCGAAAACTCCGGGATCCGATACTATCAGCGCATCCGGCCTTATCTCCTTCAGCTCCGAAAGATACTTTTCGAGCCCTTCAAAATCCCTGTCGTGCGCCGTTATGTTGACGGTGACGTAGACCTTGCCGCCTCTTTCGTGAGCGAAGGCTATGCCCTCTCTCATGCGCTCCCCGTCGAAGTTCTCAGCCTTGGCCCTCAGCCCGTAGAGGTCGCCGCCCAGATAGACCGCGTCCGCCCCGTAGGTAAAGGCGGTCTTTAGGACATCAAGGCTCCCGGCCGGCATCAAAAGTTCAGGTTTTTTCATGTTCAGTCTGCCTTTTCACCGACACGCTCATGCCGTCCGCTATGGGAAGTATGGTCGTGTCGTACTCTTCACAGTGTGTCAGATAAAAAAGAAACTCCCTCATGCGCTCGTGTATGGTCCTGTCCCTTCGCGGTACGGCGTACCTTGACTTCGCGACCAGGCCATCCGAGCGGACGGTGTCGGCCACGAGCACTCCGCCGCTCTTTAAGAGCTTCGTGATGGGTTCTAGGAAGCTCATATACTGTCCCTTGGCAGCGTCTAAGAACACGAGATCAAACTTTGAAGTACCGATGAGTATATCACTCGAATGTGGCATTTTTTTGCCGAAAGTGTCACTGTATTGCGAATGATCGTACGACTGTCCGCAGGTATACATCTCATCAAAAGGCTTGTCATCATCGCCTGCGAGGTAGTTTAATACGTGTTCAGCGTCCCCGACAAGAAGCGTCACGTTCTCCCTGTCCTTTAGGTTTTTCTTCGCGTCAGCCAGGCGCATCTTCACCTTCTCGATCGTGATGATCTCCGCGTCTTTCGCGCACTCAGCCATCACGGATGCCGAGAAACCGGTCGCCGTGCCCACCTCGAGTATGTTCCGGGGCTTCTTTACCCTGAGCAGGAACCTCAAAAACTCCGCCGCGTCGTCCCGTATGATGGGGACGTTTTTTTCGAGCGCCTCGTTCCTTTCCCTTAAAAGCTCTCCTTCAAACCCTTCGCCCAGGCTCTTTATGTAGTCTCTTACGTGTTCATCGACGATCATTTGCGCCACCCTCAATCTAAAACTGTCCGATACCTTCCGGCGTCGGACAGTTTGTTTTTTCATGCAGATATAGGCCGCCCTAAGGTATGGTGTCTGCCTTTGAGTCTGTCAGGTCCTCCTGGACTATCGATTTTGAATAGTCCGTGATGATGTCCAGTATGTCGTCGTACGTCATCGAGGGACTCAGCACGAACACTCCCGGCATGATGTTGTAATCCTTGAGCTTTGTCTTCACGTAGAAGCTGTATTTGTTGACTATCAGCTTGTTGTCCTCGAGCTTCGCCGCTATGTTCATGGACGACTCGCCCTTGCTGATCCTGACCTCCACCTCTCTGGTCGAAGTCGCATCATAGGGCACGTCCCCGAAGACCTGATATGCAAAATCATATGCGTAGTGAGCCGCCTTGATGATCAGCATCACCACGGCTATGTAAAAAGCTATGTTGATGCAGAGCTGAAGGATCCCGCCCGAGACTCTCAGTATGATCCCGGTCGCATTCGACCCTTCCCTTCTGATCTTAGGCTCCCTTGCTGCAGAAACCATTTCGATAACCTCCAAAACTTGTCAGACGTTGACTTCCGTGATGACCGGAAGTATCACCGGCTGTCTCTTCATCTTCTTCCACAAAAAATCGCCGAGCATATCCTTGACCGTGGTCTTGATCTTGCCCCAGTCGCTGATGCCGCGCTCAAAGCAAAGCTCGAGAGCATCATTTGCGACCTCGCGCATCTCCTCGACGAGCTCCTCAGACTCCCTCACGTACACGAAGCCTCGGGAAATGATGTCCGGCCCCGCGAGCACCTCGCTCGTGGACCTGTCGAGAGTGATCACCACTATGATCAGACCGTTCTCGGAGAGGAGCTGTCTGTCTCTTAAGACTACGCTGCCGACATCTCCGACGCCAAGCCCGTCGACCATGATGCCGCCCGTGGGAACCTCGCCCGCGATCCTCGCCTTGTCCTCGTCGAGCTCAAGCACATCTCCCGAGCTCAGGATGAAGACGTTGTCCTTGTCGACTCCCATCGTCTCCGCGAGCTCCTTGTGGGTTATGAGATGCCTGTACTCGCCGTGCACGGGTATCGCGAACTTCGGCTTTGTGAGAGCATAGATGAGCTTAATCTCCTCCTGGCAGGCATGCCCCGAAACATGGGCATCCTGGAAGATCACCTTCGCGCCCTTCATCGAGAGCTCGTTTATGACCTTCGAGATGTTCTTCTCGTTGCCCGGTATGGGCGACGATGAAAAGATAACTATATCTCCGGGTTTGATCGATACTTTCTTGTGGATCGAAGCCGCGATCCTCGAGAGCGCCGCCATCGCCTCGCCCTGACTGCCCGTGGTTATGAGCACGAGCTGGTTGTCGGAGTAGTTGTTCATCACCTCTATTGGTATGATGGTGCTCTCCTTCGCCTTTATGTAGCCCAGCTCGATCGCGGTCGAGATCACGTTGACCATGCTGCGTCCCTCGATCACTACCTTCCTGCCGTACTTCTCGGCGGAGTTGATGATCTGCTGCACTCTGTCGACGTTTGAGGCAAATGTTGCCACTATGATCCTCTTTTGCGTGTTCTCGGAGAAGATCGTGTCGAAGGTCTTGCCCACAGTCCTCTCGGACATGGTAAAGCCCGGCCACAAAACGTTGGTGCTGTCGCACATGAGGGCGAGCACGCCCTTCCTTCCGAGTTCCCCGAACCTTGCGAGATCTATGATGTCTCCGAACACCGGAGTGTAATCGACCTTGAAATCGCCCGTGTGGACCACGGTCCCGACAGGCGAGAAGATCGCGAGCGCCGCGGAATCCGCGATACTGTGGTTCGTTCTTATGAACTCCACCCTGAAGCACCCGATGTTGATCGTCTGCCCGTACTTTACGACCTTCCTCTTGACGGACCTCTCCATGCCGTGCTCTTTGAGCTTGTTCTCTATGAGAGCGTTCGTGAGCTTCGTCGCGTACACGGGGACGGGTACGTCCTTCAAAACATAAGGCAGAGCGCCTATGTGGTCCTCATGCCCGTGAGTTATAAAAAACCCTTTTACTTTTTCCAGATTGTCCTTCAGATACGTGACGTCGGGGATCACGAGATCCACGCCGAGCATGTCATCCTCGGGAAATGCAAGTCCGCAGTCGACGACTATGATGCTGTCGCCGTACTCGAACGCCGTTATGTTCATGCCGATCTGCTCAAGTCCGCCAAGCGGTATGATCCTGAGCTTCTCATCGGCTATAGGTTCCAGTTTTCTTCTCATATCTTCGCACTTATCGTGCTAAAAACCATCCTTTCTTGATCAGCATTATATGCCTGTTTCTAAACTGTCCCGACGGAATCTTCCCTCCCTGCGGGACACTCAATCATCTACTATCAGATCACAGTCGTCGAGGAGCTCCTTGAACACTCCCGAAACAGCCGCGATCTCATCGTCATCCTCGACGAAAGAGTAGGCTATCTCTCCGCTCTCCGGATCGTTCTCGCTCTCGCGGAGTATGTAAGCCTCGGACTCTTCGTCGTCCTCGTCTTCGGTTGCTATGATGTAGTTTTTTCCTCCGATAGTCGTCTCTTCAAGGATGAAGAGCCTGATCTCCTCGCCCTCTTCTCCTTTGATCGTGATCATGTTGTCCTTTTCCATGTGTGATACCTCTACGCAGGCCCGACGGTCCCCGCAAATGCTCCGCGGACACCTCTGCTGTGACACGCCTGCCATGTCACAAAGGGTCACTTTCTGCCTGTGTTGCTCAGATTGTCCAGATAGCTTTGAAGGATGATCGACGCAGCCACGGTGTCTACGACCTTGCCCTTCTTTTTGTAGTCGAGACCCGCCTCGTCGAGCACCCTGTGCGCCTCGACCGTCGTGAGCCTCTCGTCCCAAAGCACTACCTCAAGCCCTGTCCTGCGCTCGATCGTCTGAGCGAGCTCGCGCGATTTCGCGGCCCTCTCGCCCTCAGATCCGTCAAGGAGCTTCGGAAGCCCCAGGACTATGCGTGTCACGCCGTACTCTCCTATGAGCTCCTCTATGCGCTGAAGAGTGTGGCGCAGCTTGGTCTCGTGCGTCCTTCTGATCGTCTCTATACCTTGGGCGGTTATGAGCAGCTCGTCGCTTATGGCGACGCCCATGGTCATAGCGCCGAAATCAAGTCCCATGATCCTCATATGAACACCCTTAAGATCACTTTAAATTCGTCTCGATGTAGTCTTTGAGGAGTTCCTCTATGATCTCATCGCGCTCGACCTTCATGATGAGGCTTCTTGCGCCGTTGTGGCTCGTGATGTAGGTCGGATCTCCCGACATGATATAACCTACGATCTGGCTCACGGGGTTGTAGCCCTTCTCCGTTAGAGCCTGGTACACGTCATCGATAGTCTTGCGGACGATCATGTCCTGATCGTTGGATACGTTGAAAAACTGTGTGTTGTTGTTATTCTGATTTCGTAACATATAGACTCCTTCCGCACCTATTGACCTTTGCATCACACCATTTTACAGCAAAACGAAACATTTATCAATTAAAATCTCATTAAAGGTAAACGCCAAGAAGCGTCTCCGGGTCCAGAAAGCCCGTGATCTCAACCTCTTCTATCTTGTTTTCAAGGTCTTTACCGGTCTCGACGCAGATCCTCGCGTACCTCTCGTTGAGTCCGGTCCAGAAAGTCCTGCCGTCTTTTTCGATCTTCTCCTCAAAGAGGACCTTCTCCCTCTTCCCGATGAACCTCTCAAGATAATCGTGCTCGAGTTTTTGGTCCAGCCTGTGGAGTTCGTCGCTTCGATTCGACTTTTCCGATTCATCGATCTGACCGGGCATTTTGTCGGCTATAGTGCCCTTTCTGCGCGAGTATTTGAAGATGTGCATCTTGGAAAATGAAATCCTCTCCAAAAAGTGCTTCGTTTGTTCGAATTCGCTTTCACTCTCCCCCGGAAAACCGACTATGACGTCGGTAGTTATCGCCGGATCTTTGAAAAATTCTCTGAGCACCTCGCAAGTTTTTGAAAAACTATCGGTGTCATAGTGTCTGTTCATCCTCTTCAAGGTCGCATCACACCCGCTCTGAAGTGAG
>JAGDDC010000038.1 GCA_017958245.1 Lachnospiraceae bacterium | reverse complement strand
CTGTCTCCGAGTCAGGCTGCCATGATCATAAGCGCTCTGCATCCGGACAGACAGGCGGATGTTGCCAAGAGGATCGCAGTCATGGACAGAACCTCTCCCGAGATCATCAAGGAGGTGGAAAAGGTGCTGGAATCGAAACTGTCCAGTCTTGTCAATCAGGATTACACCATTATCGGCGGCGTAGACAGCGTGGTGGAAATATTAAATACCGTAGACCGCGGAACAGAAAAACATATCATGGAGACCCTGGAGATCGAGGAGCCC
This sequence comes from Lachnospiraceae bacterium, assembly GCA_017958245.1. Next base: position 2,048 of record JAGDDC010000038.1, on the reverse strand, counting down.
GAACTTGCGGACGAGATCAGACGCAAGATGTTCGTATTCGAGGATATCCTTCTTCTCGACGACAAGTCCATACAGCGTGTACTCAGGGAGGTTGACAACAATGACCTCGGTATTGCGCTCAAGGGTGCTAACGAACAGGTACAGAATGCTATATTCAACAACCTTTCAAAGCGCCTTGCAGTCATGATACGAGAGGACATGGAGTTCATGGGTCCTGTGCGTATGAAGGATGTTGAGGAGGCTCAGCAGAAGATCGTCAACATCATCAGGAAGCTCGAAGACACAGGTGAGATCATTATATCCAGAGGCGGAGGTGACGACATAGTTGTCTAATATCATTAAGGCCTACGGGATCCGCTATGACGAGACGACCAGAAACCTTGATATGAACGAGAGGGCCGAGGAGTGCAAGGAGCAGTTCATAAAGATGGACCTTGCGCGCAAGAAAGAGGAGGCCTCTTTCGTCCCTCTGACTGCCGAGGACGGGACTCCCATCGAGGGCATCGAAGACGCGGGCGAGGTTGAGCCCGAGATCAGCCCCGAGGAGGAGGAGCTCTCCCTGATCATGTCACAGATCGAGGAGAACAAGCAGGTCATAGCAGATCAGGAGGCTCACATCGAAGAGCTTAAGCATCAGGCAGACCTCGTCTTTGAGAACGCCAAGAAAGAGGCGGAGCGCACCATCGCACAGGCCAACTTAAACGCCAACAAAGCCAGGATCGAGATCTTCGAGAAGGCGAAGGTTGAGGGGTACGAAGCGGGGGCTGAGAAGGCGCGCGAGGAGCTCGAGGCTGCGCAGGCACAACTGAATGAAACGGAGGCAAAGCTCCGCGAGGATTACGAAAAGCAGGTGAGAGGTTTGGAGCCTGCTTTTATAGAAATGCTCATAAAGTACATCGAGAAGATAACTACCGTCCTTTTGGAGGACAGGAAGGACATCCTCGCGAGTGTCATAGACAGGTTCATAATGAAGCAGGAGAGCGCGAGCACATATATCATAAGAGTTCCCGCAGCGACATTTGCGCAGGTGAAGGAGCGCGAGGACGAGATAAGGAGCGTCGTGGGCGACGCCGCGCTCGAGATATACGAGGACAAGGTCCTGACCGACGACAAGGTGATGATCGAGTGCGACGGCAAGCTCTTTGATATAAGCCCGGGCAACGATCTCGAGGGTCTGATCTTCGACCTGAAGCTGCTCGCCATGAAGGATTGATGAGGACTTACAAAAAACGGAGGTAGAGCGGTCCGATGACTGATATGTCAAAGTTTGAGGCCTTGTACGAGAAGACATACACAAAGCGCCTCGGAAAAGTCACAAGAGCCGTCGGACTGACGCTTGAGTCGTCGGGACCGGAAGTGCGGCTCGAGGACATCTGTCTGATCACTCAGCCGGGTGTCAAGCCCGCCAAGGCCGAAGTCATAGGCTTTCGCGGGGACACGGTCATCCTGATGCCCTACGACGACGTGACCGGTGTCGGAGCCGGCGCGATAGTCGAGAACCTCCACGAGAAGTTCATGGTCCCCGTGGGACCGGGGACGCTCGGCATGGTCTTCGACGGCATGGGCAGGATATTTGAGACCGGCGAAGAGATGGTCACTCCCTACAAGTACCCTTCGGAGGCACCGCCCCCGGATCCGCTGAAGCGTCAAATGATCGACGAACCGCTGACGCTCGGCGTCAAGGCGATAGACGGACTGCTGACGATCGGCAAGGGACAGCGTATCGGGATATTTGCCGGGAGCGGCGTAGGAAAGAGTACGCTGCTTGGCATGATAGCGAGGAACACAAAGGCTGACATAAACGTGATTGCGCTGATAGGAGAGCGTGGCAGGGAGGTCAAGGAGTTCATAGACAGGGACCTCGGGCCCGAGGGTATGAAGAGATCGGTCGTGGTGATCGCGACCTCCGACAGACCCGCGCTCGCGAGAAAGAAGGCCGCGAAGACTGCGACCTCGATCGCCGAGTATTTCAGGGATCAGGGGAAGGACGTCCTGCTCATGATGGACTCGCTCACACGTTTCTCCATGGCTCAGAGAGAGATAGGCCT
>JAGDDC010000037.1 GCA_017958245.1 Lachnospiraceae bacterium | reverse complement strand
CAGCAGAGATCTCCGGGGGAGTCCTCTCGAGTATCATCTTGATGGAATCGACGACCGAGTGAAGATGCTCGAGGATCGCATTGTGTATGAACTGCGAGTCAACTTCCTTGACCACGGGAAGCCCCGTCATCACGTCTCTTCCGTATGCGTTTGCAGACCTGTTCTCCTCGCCTTCCTCGCAGGGTATCGCGGTCGCGAGCTCGATCTTGATCCTCTCAGCAGTCTTGCTGCCTATTATGAGGTTCAGGTTCTTCTTTACGCTGGAAATGATGTCCTCGTCGAACTTGTTGCCTCCGATGGGGATCAGCTTGCTGAGCACGATGCCGCCGAGCGACAGGATCGAGATCTCCGTCGTGTCGGCTCCCATGTCGACCACCATGATTCCCGTCGAGTCGGTAACTTTAAGTCCCGCGCCGAGCGCATCGGCTATGGGGCGCTCGACAACCCTCACTCTGTGGGGCTTTACGTTCGTCCTCTGCACCAGGTCGAAGAAAGCTCTCTTCTCGACCTCTGTTATGTCGTTGGGCGCTGCGATGATGAAGTCGGCGCCCTTTAAGCTCCCATGTTTCTTTGATACTTCCTCGAAGGCGAGATTGAGCATCGACAGCATGTTCTCTATGTCGGCTATGACGCCGAACATAACGGGAAATGATACATCTATGTTGGAGGGCGCCTTTCCGTACATATCGAACGCCTCATCGCCGATCGCTATGACTTTCTCCGAGTCCGCCACCGCGATGATGTTCTTCGCGTCGTAGACGATCCCCTCTCCCTTCTTGTATATCTTCAGGACCCTTGTCCCAAAATCGATTCCGTAAGTCTTTGCTGACATGTCTTGCCTCTCTTCTCGTTGTCTTATGTTTGTTTAGATAAGCCCCTCACTCTTCATGCTCACATGGCAGTTGTCACCTATGATCACGTGATCGAGGAGTCTTATGCCCACATAGTCGCAGGCCTTCGCAAAACGCTGCGTGGCGTTTATGTCCCCGTTGCTGGGCGTCGGGTCGCCGCTCGGATGATTGTGGAGCAGCACCAGGTTCACGGCATCCCTTTTGAGAGCCTCTATGAAGATCTCTCTCGGGGAAATGATGGCCGAGTTCACGGTGCCTACGGAGATCACCTGCTCTCCTATCCTCTTTAGCTTCGTATCGAGGAACACAGCCATGAGATGCTCACTTTTGCAGTGCCTCATGCTCTCCATGTAGTAGTCCGCGATGCTGCGGGGATCCCTGAAATCAAGCTTCTCCAAAGCCTTCGCGCCTGCGATCCGCTTTGACAGCTCGCCTATGCACAGGATCTGCAGTGCCTTTACCTTGCCGACTCCCTCGAATCTCAGAAGCTCGTCAAGCGATATGCCCGCAAGTCCCAGTATCCCTCTGCCGTTGTGATCCAGGATGCGCTGGGCAAGGGCTTTTGACGAGACTCCCCTCTTTCCGGTCCTCAGTATGACCGCGAGGAGCTCTGCGTCGCTTAATGCACCGGGGCCGAGATTTCGGCACTTCTCATAAGGTCTCTCGCACTCCGGCAGGTCTTTGATGGTTACAGTTTCTTTTTCCATGACAGGTCCTTTCCGCCTTGTCAGGGAAATATCACACACCCATTTATTCTATCACAATCGCATATAAAAGTAAATCAAATGATATGATCGAAAGTGGCGATCTTGGTAAGTTCCCGGCTCGCCCCAAAGCCTCTGTCAAAGGGCTTTTAGAAGGTCTCCGATCTCCTTTAGGTCGAGGTATACGCCGTCAGGTTTCACATCGGACCCCGCTATGTCCTCCTCCTTTGTTTCTCCGGAGAGCACGAGCAGCCCCTTTGCCCCGTTGTTTACGCCCGTTGCGACGTCGGTATATAGCCTGTCGCCTACAAAGGCGATCTCTTCTTTCTTTAGTCCGGCGTAAGAGAGGATCATTTGCATGGTCTCTGCGTAAGGCTTCCCGAGGATCTTCGGCTTCTTTCCCGTGGAAAGGTTCACGCATGCTATCATCGCACCGCAGTCGGGTATGAAGCCTCCCGGCACGGGACAGTTGATGTCTGGATGCGTTGCTATGTAGGTCGCGCCGTTTCTTATGTAGGTGCAGGCCCTCTCAAGCTTCTCGTATGTGAGCGTCATGTCAAATGCGAGGACTACGATCTGCGGCACCTCATCAGTGCCGTTTACAAGCCTAATGCCGCCCTCAGCAAAGCTCTTTTCAAGCGGCGGTGTGCCAAGAAGGTAAACCGATGCTCCCCTGTGGTACGTATTCAAATACCTTACGGTTACATCGCCCGATGTCAGGATATCCTTTTCTTCTATGTTGCAGCCCATACGCGCGAGCTTTTCTATGTAGAGTTTCTTGTCTTTTGAGGAGTTGTTCGTAAAGAACATGTACTCTCTCTTTGTCTGCCTCACGGCCTCAAGAAATGAAAGCGAACCCGGGAGTATGTCCTCACCGAGATAAAAGGTTCCGTCCAGATCAAGGACGAACAGCTTTATATCCTTTAGAACTTCCTTTTTGTCCATCGTGATTACCTTTCTTTTTATAGCAAAAATGGGATCGTCGCAAGCGACAATCCCATTGTAAATAAACTCGGCTCAATCTGCAAGGAATAAACCGTCGAAAACTGATGTTACGTGAGGCTCATCATCCATGGTCGTGATGCAGTCATTTGCAAGGTACATGTAGCCTTCCGTACCGTCGGCGCCCTTGACCATGACAAAATGATCGTTGTCGGTCATGGGAAGCGATACGGGACCTGCGGGTATGGTGACAAGCTCCGAATCCATGTCCATAGCGGAGTATACGACAAGGTCAAATCTCGCTGTCACGTTCACTCCCGTAACGGGGTAATAGTACTCGCGCTCGACCTCGCTAAGTCTCCGTCTTTCGGTGAGCTTGTAATCCGTGTCTGCAAGCCAGTTCTGCACGATCGACAGACGCTTCTTCGTTCCGACAAGGCCGTCGCCCTTTACCCTCAGACCGCCGTTGTTTGAGTGGGTCTTCGGAAGATCGCCCTCTACGGCTCCGAGATAATTTAAGCTGCCCTCCTCATAGTCAAAGAACATGCACGAATAATCCTCGCTCGGTCCGAAATCCGAGAAGACTATCTCTATGTATGCGTCGTCCTTTTTTACATCGATCAGGTCGTAGCAGGAACTGTCGGGATAGACAAGGCGATGGCTGCCGTCGGGATTTGATATATAGCCCCAGTCAAAGAGCTTGCCGTTGATCACGAGCACGATGCCAAAGCCTGACACACCTGTGGGTTCCTTGAGCGGAACACATGAAGCATACAAATGATCCTGACTTCCGTCGCCGTTTAGATCAACGCTGTAACCTCTGTCAAACTCCATCCTTCTCTCGACAAAGTCGTTTCCTATCACCTCGTAGGTCGCGTTGAGCGCGAGAGCGAGAACCTGCTCGGGAGACTTTTCGCTAGAGTCGGAAAGGAGGCCCGGATCCGCAAGTTCCTTTACTTTCTCCGAAGAGAGCGCCGTCTCCTCGTCAAAGATCAGCTTGACGCTCGACTGTCCCTCGGGAAGGAGTTCGCTTGTGCGTGCAGTGACGATCTCCAAAGGATTGATGCGGAGCACGAGTTTTTCTTCACTTCCCTCGAAGCCGAAGGAGATCTGCCACATCTCGTCGCCTTCGCTGCCGAGCTCATCCCATGTGCCGTCGCTCACCTCGTAAGCGTAGGTGCCTCTCACCTTCACCTCGGAGAGTGCCGTCATGAGCGCTTCGACCCTTGCGGGATCGTCTGTCGCATACTCGTCGACACCGGTGCTCAAGTTAAAGTAAACAAGATCTTTGACTGTTCCGTAGCTTGCTATGAGGTCTTTGAGGCTCATGCTCGCAAGAGGAAACTCCTCAGAGAGCGGGTTGATGTAAACTAAAGCGTTCTCTATGACCTGAGGGAAAGCGTTCCCCGGCTCAAGTCCGTTGTACTTGAACAGGATCACATCATCGGGCTTTAACTCGTACTTTTCTATGGGTTCACTCTCAAGTTCCTTGTTGAGGAACCTCGCATACCTGACATCCGAGAGCGTCACCTGCGAAAGGTTTGCAAAGAGCTCTCTCTCCGTCATGGGCTTTACGAGTATCACGGGCTCTGCCTGGATAACCTTTGCAAGAACGGTGTCCGAAGTGTTGTCAGTGTGTACCGTGACCGTGTAGTCGACGCTCCTGTCGTCAAACTCGCATTTTGCAAGGAACAAGTAGTAGAAATCGGACCCGTTCTCCTTGTTCTGCTCTGCGATCCCTATGGAACCATAGTAGTCGAGCACGGGGAAGGAGATCTTCTTTCCGTCTTCCGACACGGTCGCAGGCAAAGGCTCTAAAAGCGAGTCTATGGTCATAGTCTCTGTTGTAAAGCTAAACAGAGGCTCGACGGGATGCTCTGTCTTCTGTCCGTCTGACGAGTAGAGCTCGGGATAGATCTCGACCTTCTTCGGCGCCTCGTCCTCAAAAGAAAGCGTCACGATGCGGCCGAATTCAACGACCTCCATGCTGCTGTCAGGTGTGATGGAAGCGGGGAACAGGATGTCCTCACTCTCCGTCTGTCCCTCGGACAGGCTGACAACATTTGCAGAGACAAGGGTTTCCTTCTCTCCCATCTTTGCGGATACTCTGGGAGACACACCCGCGGGCAGAGCGGTGATGTCCTCAGAAGCCTGACCATCATCCTTATCCTCGGGGAGCATTGCCTGTGACATAGGTGTTTCCTGAGGTTTGCTCTTTGAGAAGACTCCGGTGACAGCAAGCGTCACGATGCACAGCACTATGCAGGCAGCAGCCGCCGATATGGTGATGATCGCGGACTTTTTGGTGTGATTCTTCTTGAACAGCCCGAGAGACACAACAGTCTCCTTCTGCTCCTCGGGGTCAGTCTTGCTGACGAGAGGATTGGGCCTTGAAAAATCCACTCTCTTGTTGTTCAGGATCACCTGCTCACTCTCCGCCTCGTCCCTGATCCTTGTGAAAAGGCCTGCCGGAGCCGGAGTGATGCCGTAAGATTCCTTGATAAGAGCTTTTAAGTTATCGTCTTTCATAAATCCTCCATTAACAACTACATTCGAAGGCTCTTCTTCAGAGCTTTTATGGCGTTGCGGTATTTCCATCTCACTGTCCCCTCCGGGATGCCGAGCACTTTGGCGATCTCTTTGTGCTTTAGTTCGTGTACGCAATATAAGATCACTATGTCTTTCTCGGGGGAAGGAAGCGCATTCACAGCAGACCTTACGGCTATCTTTTCGTCCATAGGGAATGCTCCGTCCGGTATCTGCCAGTCTTCCGGCATCTCCTGTATGCGCGAACGGTACTTCATCTCGTCGAAAGCTTTGTTCCTGCAGATGGTATAGACAAGTGCCTTGAGGCTTTTTACTTCCTTTGTCTTTCTGACGTATTCATATGTCTGGATGAAAGCATCGGTTACTGCGTCCTCGGCCAGCTCCTTGCTCTTTGTCAGAGAGAGCGCGTACGAATAGACCTGAGAACCGTATTCGTTGTAAAGCACTTCGAGCGACATTATATCGCCCTCGGCGAGGCGCTTCACTATCTGTTTTTCATCAAGCATAAAAAACCTCTTTCCACAGCTTCCTAACATAGCTGTTATCTGTTACACTATTAAGTCTT
>JAGDDC010000036.1 GCA_017958245.1 Lachnospiraceae bacterium | reverse complement strand
TCGTGGTAATGAGTCGCAAAAAGTGTCTTTGCGCCGAGCTTTGATCTGTCTGCTATGTGCTCCACAACTGCCCAAGCGATCGCAAGCCCGTCGTAGGTGCTTGTACCTCTTCCGATCTCGTCCAGTATGATCAGGCTGTCCTTCGTCGCGTTCTTAAGTATCAGCGAGACCTCGTTCATCTCGACCATGAAGGTCGGGCGTCCCGATGCCAGGTCGTCGGAAGCACCGACTCTTGTGAATATCCTGTCCACTATGCCTATGTCCGCCTCGTCTGCAGGCACGAAGCTCCCTGTCTGCGCCATGAGCACTATCAGGGCAGTCTGCCTCATGTAGGTGGACTTACCGGCCATGTTGGGGCCTGTGATGATCGAGATCAGGTTTTTCTCTTTGTCCAGAAGGGTATCATTTGCGATGAACATATCGTTCTTCAGCATCTGCTCAACGACAGGATGTCTGCCTGCCTTTATGCTTATCGTGCCCTTCGTGTTGACAGACGGTCTCACGTAGTTACCGCGCTCCGCAACGTAAGCGTAAGAGCACAGCGCGTCAAGCCTCGCGATGAGCCTCGCGGTCTTTAAGATGCGCTCCGTGTTGTCTGCGAGCTTATCTCTTATGGCCGTAAAGAGCTCATACTCGAGCGCATAGATCTTGTCCTGCGCGTTCAATATCTTGTCCTCAAGGCCTTTCAGCTCGTCTGTCGTGTACCTCTCAGACCCCGTGAGTGTCTGCTTTCTGATCCATTCTGCGGGCACAAGGTCCTTGTTTGAGTTCGTGACCTCAAGATAATACCCGAACACCCTGTTGAAGCGGATCCTTAAGTTCTTGATACCCGTCTTTTCCTTTTCCCTGGCCTCAAGCTCGAGGAGCCAGGTCTTGCCCTTGGTACCGACCTGCCTTATATCGTCGAGGTCGACGCAATACCCTTCCTTTATGAAGCCGCCCTCTGTCGCCTTGATGGGGGGCTCCTCTATGAGGGCCGCATCGATCAGCGCGTGGAGGTCTTCGAGCGGGTCAAGTTCCTTCTCTATGTCTGCGAGAAGCTTTGAGTCGAAATCTTTCAAGAGGTTCTTTATGTGCGGTAGCATTGAGAGCGATGACGAGAAGGCCACCAGGTCTCTCGGGTTCGCAGTCTTGTAGCTCACCTTGCCCATGAGCCTTTCAAGGTCATAGACCGTGTAGAGGTATTCTCTGATCTCCTCCCTGTTTATCGCGTTGTCCTTGAGGCTCTGCACAGCGTCAAGCCTGCTTTCGATCTCGTCCCTGTCTATGAGGGGTTGTGTGAGCCAGGACCTCAAAAGCCTCGCTCCCATGGCTGTCTTTGTCTTGTCGAGCACGTGGAGCAGAGATCCTTTCTTCTGCCTGTCGCGCATGCACTCGACGATCTCAAGGTTCCTCATGGTCTGGCTGTCGAGCGCCATGAACTTCCCGGCGTTGTACACACTTATGTGCGTTATGTTCTTTAAGTCGCACATTTGCGTGTCCGTAAGGTATGAAAGCAGAGCTCCCGTAGAATAAAGGCACATAGACTGCGAGGGAATGCCCGCGTCCTCCGGCCTCAAAGCTTTAAACTGCCTGTTTATGCAGTTTCTGCAGAGCGTCTCGTCAAATGTCGAGTCTTCAAGGACTCTCACGGATATGTTCCTGCGGTTCCTCAGCTCCTCCATGTCGATCCCGCTTATCAGAAAGGCGTTGTTGCACACGATCTCGCTCGGGTTGAAGCGCGTTATCTCATCGAGCACACGCCCCGCCCCGTCCGCTGACGTTGCGTAGAGGTCGCCCGTGGTTATGTCCGCGCACGAGATGCCGCTCGCCCCGTCGCCTGATACCACGCACATGAGATAGTTGTTCTTTGTCTCGTCGAGTGCCTGAGTGTTCAGTATGGTGCCTGGGGTCACTATCCTTGTGACTTCGCGCTTTACCATGCCCTTTGCGAGCTTCGGATCCTCGACTTGCTCGCAGATCGCGACCCTGTAGCCCTTCGAGACCAGCTTGTTCAGGTACGTGTCCACCGCGTGAAAAGGCACGCCGCACATCGGTGCGCGCTCCTTGAGCCCGCAGCTCTTGCCCGTGAGGGTTAGCTCAAGCTCTCTTGACGCGGTGACAGCGTCGTCAAAAAACATCTCATAAAAATCGCCCAGCCTGTAGAAAAGTATGCAATCCTTATATTGCTCCTTCGTATCCAGGTAATGCTGCATCATGGGCGTAAGCATATCGGTCTTCCCGCTCATCCTTTTACTCCGTTATATTTGATCTCTCGCTTAAGTCTCGGCGACACATCCGGCCTCGGCAAAGAGCTTTTCTTCCCGTCAGATCCTGTCCCACTCGCCGTTCTTCAGGAAGTTGTCGGCTGCGGCGTAGGCGCTGTCAATGATCTTGTCCGAGTATCCGAGCATCTTCAGCAACTTGATCGCGTTCCTTGTAACCGCCCTGCCCTCGTGGAGCTCGTAATCGAAGGTCACGTTGTTGTTCTCGACCTTCTCCTCAAAATGATAGTTTGAGAAATGCTCCTCGAGTATGTAAGTGAGCTCTATGTCGTGCGTCGCCGCAAAGCACATCACGTTCTTACCTGCAAATGAATACAGTATGCGTGAGGAAGCAGCGATCCTCTCAAGTGTGTTCGTACCCCTCAAGACCTCATCAACGAAGATGAGCGAGGGAACATCCTCCCTGATGCCGTCCATCAGGCGCTTTAAGGATTTGATCTCGACTATGTAGTAGCTCTCGCCCTCAAGCAGGCTGTCCGAGAGCGCCATCGAGGATGCCACTCTGAAGAAGCTCGCGTTGTACCTGTAGGCCATGACCGTGTAAACAGTCTGCGCAAGTATGGCGTTTATCGCGATCGTCCTTATGAAGGTCGATTTCCCGGAGGCGTTCGAACCCGTTATCAGCGCGCAGCCGGACTCCTTGATCGAGTTTGTCACGGGGTCGTTTATCATGGGATGATAGAGCTCCTCCGCGTCGATGAAGGGCTTGTCGGACTTTTCAAGCTCCGGTATCGAGTAATCGCTCATCATTTCCCTGAATGAAGCTATCGATATGGCGCTGTCAAGGAAACCCACAACGGCGAACATATCGTCAAACTCCGCGTTTTTCTTTGCAAATGCTTTGAGCATCGAATTAAACTTGAGCAGATCGATGTGAAAGAGCATCCTCAGGTAATCGAGGATCATTTGCAGAAGATCCCCGTTCGGGTTCGCGGGCGCTATGATCGCAGCACCCGCCCTGAAGCTCTTGAAAGACGACACCGACTTTTTCAGGCGCTCGCGGTACTCTTCTATCTCTTTTATGTCAAGAGAGCTGATCTTTTTTGAGCAGTCGATCCACCTCATGATGAAGGAAATGATGTTCAGATAAGGCTCTATCTCCTTCTTCCTGTTAAAGTACGTAAAGACGTTCGCTCCGGCGATCACGATCGTCGCGATGATGCCTATCACCGGATATATGAAGCACAGTGCGATGCCCGCAAAGAACAGCAGGATCTTTATGATGTGGACTAAGTTGTCCTCGTAGGGGAT
>JAGDDC010000007.1 GCA_017958245.1 Lachnospiraceae bacterium | reverse complement strand
CTTGCCGTTTACCTTGGCGCTCACCTTGATGCTCTTGACCCTGCTTATCTTGCTGCCCTTGAGCGTCACTACAGCGTTCACCTTGGAGGTCTTCGCGCTGATCTTCACCGCCTGTACCGTGTAAGTGCAGGGGTTCTTCTTAAGCTTCGTGTTCAAGGCCTTTACGAGCGCTTTAAGCTTCGCGATACCGTCGTCACCCAGCCCCGCAGATCTCGCCTTGTCCTCGTCGAGCGTGACCTTCGCGTAAAATGAAGCTTTCTTGCCCGAGGTCGACTTGTGCAGGTTGTTCTTGCTCACGTAGCTGATCTTAAAGAGATCCTTAGGCTTACCTGCGCCCTCAGTCAGAGCCTCGTTGTAGAGGTCCGTTAAATCTATCTCGTAACCGAGATCCTTGGGACTGATCTTCTTGCCCGTGTAGGTGATCTTCTTGTCAGCGACCATATCCACTTTGAGACTGATCTTCCTGCCCTTATGTGTCACTGTCGCCGCTACGCTTGACTTCTTCTGTCCCTTCTTAGCCTTCAGGTTCTTGCCCTCAAGAGGTTCAGGGTTGTCCGTCCCTGTTCCGGGCTTATCTGTCCCGGGGTCGTCGGTTCCGGGATCGTCCGTCATGCCGCCACTCTTCTCTATGGGTCTCTCTTCCACGGTACCTCTTGCGATCTCGGTGCCTCCTGAAGAGAGTACCGACTCGTTGCCCTTCGATGTGATGTCCACGCCGCCGTCAGCGTCGATCCCTTCGAAAGTCCTGCTGCCGGTGATGCCTGACACTGTGATATCTACCTTGTTGCCCTCACCGGTACCGTCACCGGTGCCGTCGCCGGTCGTAACTCTCGCTCCTTCTTCACCCGGCGCGATCGTGACTTCTCCCTCGCCCATCTCCGCTGTAGTTCCGAAGATATCGGACTTTGTCTTGTCGGAGACAACTGCGAGAGTACCCTTGTTCTCGCCGTTCTCGTCCTTTGCGGTGCCGTCGTTTTTCGCAGTTACGGAACCGTCGGGATTCAGAGACACTTCATTTGCGCCGCCGGTGATGAGAGCTGTCGTATCGTCCGTCTCAACACTCACGTGTGAGCCGTCGAGCTTCTTCACCCTGACAGTCCGGTCGCTGCCCAAAGGCACGAGGATCGTCGTCTCTTCTGCTCCCTTATCCCTCTCTGCGAAAACCTCAAGAGCTCCCTTGATCTGATCGCCGACCACGGTCGCAGTGAGCTCACCCACTGTGATCTCCACGCCGCCGGTCGCAGTGATCAGAGCATATCCGGCAGGGATCTCGGGGTAATCGGGGTAGGTCATCTGCGCCCTGTAATCATCCTTTGCCAGCTCGATGGGCTTGATAGTTATATCGTATCTATTCTCTACGGACGAACCTCCTGTGCGCTGTCGATACCACGCCTTCCCGTCCTCTGTGACATAGATGTATTTTTCCTCCTTCGGCTCGTTGGGGTCGTAGATGATCACCTTTTGATCGCCGCCGCCCGCGTCCTCGAGCCTGAAGGCGAGCACTGCGTGGCCATATGTGACCGTTTTGTCGCCTGAACTCTCCGTGTAGTTGAAACCGACCACCACAGGGTTTTCCGGGTGATCCTTGAGCGATTTAACAAGCGCTTTGGCGTTCTTTGCGCTGCCAGGGATCGACCCGCGATTCTGCAGGAAAAACCTCTTGCGTTCGAAGTTGCTGACCAACTGGTAGAACTCTATGTAGTTTGAAAGCTTCTGATTGTTCTTGGGGCTTGCAAGCTCGTAAGTCTGATCTGCGCCGCCAACCTTACCCAGCCCGATCTTGTCTTCGAAGATCAGTCCGCTCAAGATAGACATACCCCTGCAGCTGCCTTCCCATCTGCCGTTCAGCCATATGTTGATCGCAGCGATCTGGTTCTTGTCACGGCCTGCGATTATGGCGTTGTACCCAACGTTGTCGAGCAGGAAGCCCTCCGTGCCATCAGCAAACTTCCTGTCTGCGACAATCTTCGGGCGCTGAGGTGCGGTGCCGGGCGCAGTGTTAAAGAAAGCCATGTGTTCGTTCACAAAAGCAAAGTTGTCGTGCTTTATCATGTACTCCTTCTTCTTGGCCTTCGGAGGTCCGTCAAGAAGCCTAAAGAAGAACTCCGAGCTAGAATAATCCTTGCCCTCGTAACCAATAGAGCCCGAGCCGAGTCCTCCGACATAGACCTTCTGCCATCCGTTGATGCTGAACGTAGCGGGATACTTCGGGAATTGCTTGCTTCCGTCGAGATTAAACTTCTTGGTCGTCCATTTGAGGTCCGTGATGATAAAAGCAGTCTTGCCGCCCCTGTCATAATCATCATATGTGATCTTGCCCGTGCAGTGTCCTTCGGAGGTATAGGCAGCCTTCTCCTTCTTGAGAGCTTTCGCTCTGTCGGGATTGATGAGCTGCATCTCCTCCCATTCGACTTCATATTTACCCCTCGTAAGCTCGATATCCGCAGTCTTCTTCGTGCGGTTCACGACGGCAGTGATCTCCACGGCGTATCTGAAACCGGATCCGAACGGGCTGTACCACCTCGAGCCCTGATAATAGACTATATCGTCCTTTGCCTTCGCCTGCGCATTTGCAGCGGGCACGATGCCGATAAGCATCGCAAAGCATAACATGATAGCGATGAAACGTATCCTTTTCATGGTGTAAACTCCTTTCGATCGGTTTGGGGACAAGCTCCTGTTTTCCCTGCCATGTATTTTTCTACATACATTTTCTCACAAAATGCTCCGTCTGAACATGGACAATGTTAAGAATAATGTGCCCTAAATTGCTATTTTTCAAATAAAGTGACTTGACAATTTAGATTGTATAAAATATAATAGCGTAAAAGATATTCGTTGTGTCAAGACAAAATAGGAGGTATGACATGACATACGCAGTAAGATACTACACAAAGACAGGAAACACAAAGAAGCTTGCCGATGCTGTCGCAAAAGAACTCGGCGTGGAGGCTCTCCCCATCAGTGAACCGGTGAAAGAGCCCGTGGATCTGCTGTTCCTCGGAAACTCATACTACGCGTTCACCATCGATCCCGAAGTCAGGTCATTTGTCGCTTCTCTTGACAAGGAAAAGGTCGGCAGGATAGTAAACTTCGGCTCTGCGGCAATGCTTAAATCTACATTTAAGAAAATTAAGGCCGAGGCAGACAAAGTCGGGATCGCCATGGACGAACACGAATTCCACTGCCGCGGCCAGTTTAAAGGACTTCACAAAGGCAGACCGAACGAGGAAGACTTGAGGGCTGCTGCCGAATTTGCAAAAGGGTTCAGGTAAGAGCCTGCAGGGCGCAGTTTACGGCAGGTACTTTCCTGCTGCGAGATACAGCGCGTACCAGTCCTGATGGGAAAGTGTGACATTTGCAGCGGCGCAGACATCCGTTATGTGATCGGGGTTCATGGAGCCGATGATCGCCTGCATCTTTGCGGGATGCCTTAGAACCCACGCGATCGCGATGGCAGCCTTCGAGACCCTCTCCCTCTCAGCGAATTCGGCGAGTGCCTCGTTGAGCTTCGGATAATCCGGGTTGTCTATGAACGAGCCCTTGATCATGCCGTGCTGGAGCGGCGACCACGCCTGGATTGTGATATCGTTCAGCCTGCAGTAATCCAGCGCGTTGCAGTCCCTTCCTATCGAGAGATCCGTGGCCTTGTTGTTCATATAGAGCGCCTGATCGATCAGCTGCGACTGCTCGAGCGAGAGTTGCAGCTGGTTGATGATGATGGGCTGGCGCACGTACTTCTTCAAGAGCTCAGTCTGCATAGGCACGAGGTTGCTCACGCCGAAGAACCGCACCTTTCCGCTCTTTTCGAGCTTGTCGAACGCTTCCGCGACTTCCTCGGGCTCAAAGAGCACGTCCGGCCTGTGCAAAAGCAGCGTGTCGAGATAGTCGAGCTTCAGCCTCCTCAGGCTGTCGTCAACGCTCGAGAGGATGTTTTCCTTCGTCCAGTCAAACTCGTTCCTCTCGAAGCAGAGGCCGCATTTGCTCTGAATATACACTTCCTCACGTTTGATCCCGGTCAAGGGAAATGCCTCCCCAAACCTTGTCTCCGCCTCGCCTCTGCCGTAGCAGGTCGCATGGTCGTAGAAGTTTATCCCGTTGTCAAATCCACATTTAATAACCTTCGCAGCCTCTTCTTTACTGAGGTTGGGCATGCGCATGCATCCCTGGCTGATCGCTGATACTTTCTGCGGCCCGTTCTTGATGTCAATATACTTCATAAGCAAACCCCTTTCTTTTTTGGCTCACGCCCCTTGCAGTTGCGGCCTTGTTGTTTCCGCTACTGCTGTTACTGCTCCTGCGGTTGCGTCCTTGTTGTTTTTGCTCCGGTCGGTTGTCCGGGCTGCAACTCTTACTTCACTGCGTTTGAGAAGACCACGTTCATGCGGTCGACCTCGATCTTCT